>JAGGYV010000103.1 GCA_021162325.1 Desulfobacteraceae bacterium
GATCGCATGTATGAAGAAGGACTGGCACTGATATTCAGGGGATTGTGTAAAATTTGAATTGAGCGATTTCCAATTTTACCGCACCTACGGCGTCAAATTCCGCCTCGCATAGCAGGCTATAGCGGAGACATAATTTTCCTTGTATCTGCAGCAAACCTGAAAATCGTTTAACATTGAAAAATTTATATTTTCAGATAGTTACAGTCGGATATTTCGTTTTATCCATAAATACTAATTATCACTATAGAAGGGGAGGTACTTATGACCGAAGCAACTGTTCAGGCCCTTGACGGCCTCAGGGATCTTTCAATGGTAAAATGGTATATCATACCGATACTGATGATTGTTCTCTATATTTATGCAAAAGAAATCAAGCTGGCCCGTTCAACCAGCAACTGGAATGCGGTTTTTGCAGGGCTCACACTCTTCGGCGTCGATTTTTTCAATGAGACCTGGAATGGATGGGTTCTGCATTTCACCCAGCGATCCGCCTTCTGGACAACGCCGGGAGACACTGCGCTGCGCACTATGGTCGGTTGGAACATTGAAATCATCTTCATGTTCCTGCTTTCGGGTATTGTCTATTATCATACGCTTTCTGAAAGCACGACGGAAAAAATATTGGGCATCCCTGAAAAGTGGTTTTGGGCCATAGGTTTTTCGGTTTTTGCTGTTTTTATTGAATGCCTTCTCAATGCAGGTGGGCACCTGGTCTGGGAATACCCGTTTTGGGAACGTACCTTCAAAGGTGTCTGGTTGATATTCTTTTTTGGATACTTTCACTTTTTTTGTGCCATAATTTTTGTGATTAGCTTGAAATCAATGAAGAATAAAATTATTACACTGTCGATTATTTATGCTGTACCGACAATTATGAATATCCTTGCCTTCGGTTTTCTGGGCTGGAATTATTAGCACGGATGTCCATATAAAAATTAAAATTCGATGGATGAAATAAAAAAAATCCCCTGGAATCAGAATGACAGGTTCCGGGGGAACTTTTTTTATTTTTTTCACCCGGATAAACCGGGAAAGTTAAAAGTGAGCTATAACGTTTGTAGAGACAGCGCATTTATTTTTTTTCTTTTTTCTTCTTCCGCTTTTCCTTTAGTGTTTTGCCTTTTTTTTGTTCTTCGCGTTTGCCTTTATCTTTTTTTCCCTTGTCGCCCATCTCAGCCCCTCCCTGTTTAAATAAAATTTACACAACATGCGTTGATGGCGTCGTAAAAAGTCCAAATTCTTTGTTGCGCTGCATCCTTCGCTTCTTCATGGTACGATAAGTACAAATTATTACTCAGGATTTGCGCGCCTCGAATTTGGAATTTTTTTCTTTGCCATCGGAATTCGACTTTTTACGAGTTTGTCATGCGTTTATTCTCTCGGTTTTTTTAGCAACAGGCGTACTCCGAATTATTGAAAAAGAAACCATTTAAATTTTTGAGCAACCAAACTATTTTTTCCCGTGAGATTATTCTATAATTTCCAAAACCGCTCTTTTCTTTATCTTGGCTGACGCAGCACTTAAGATCAATCGCATCGCTTGAGCTGTTTGGCCCTTTTTCCCGATAACTTTCCCCATATCCTCTTTGGCAACCTTTAATTCTAAAACAGAGGAGTGGCTTCCCTCTATCTCTTCAACCGTTACTTGTTCCGGATTATCAACCAGTGACTGGGCAATGTACTTAATCAGCTCTTTCATCATAGCGCCATCCTTTATTGCATTGGTTATTGAGAGATTAGAATAAAAATACTATACTGATTTTTTTTAATAATGACATCTTGGGCAATAAAAAACAATAGCCATTATATGTCACTGGATTGCATGGAATACCGGCCACAATGACAGTGTTGCAGCACCTCTTCAATTTTTCATATTGGACGTTTTTGTTGCCGTCTGTTAAAATAAAGTGTTTTTGTAAAAAAAATGAATCGGTTAAAATCTTTTTAAAATGGTTCCAATGTGAGAGAGACATCAACACAGTCTGTTTTTTTATATTGATATTTAATTTTGTTACACAAGGAAATAATAATGCAGGACAATTGTGATCGTAATGAAGCATTTGCTTTTAATCACTTGCCCGTTTCTGTTGAAGCAATTCAAGCTTATACGCGAAGGTATTTTCCTCAAAAAGAGATAAAGGGATATTTTGTAAAAAGAATTTTAATCTGGATATTTATAACCTTTCTCAGGGTCTTGCCCCACCATGTTGCCTATTATTTAGGCACATTTATCGGTAAGATATTGTATTTTATTAAAGTTAAAGAGAATATCGCCTCAACGAATCTTGACATCGTATATGGTGATACAAAATCGGCAGCAGAGAAAAAGGCCATTTACAGAGCCTCTATGATAAATTTTGGTCATGTCATAATTAACTATATGCGGTTGCCGTTTGCCGGAGAAGCATTCTGGACAAAACACTGCGAACTGGTTAACGAAGAAGTTCTTAAGAAAGCCGCAAATAAGAAAAAGGGCGTTCTTTTTATCGGGGGGCATATCGGCATGTGGGATCTTGCCGGTGGAAAGATTGGGATGTCCGGTTACCCGACGGCAGTTGTTTCTGATGGCGTCGTCGATCCGGCAATCAACAAACTTGTTTGTGATGCCAGAACGGCAATGAATATGGGGGGCATTGACATCCGGAATTCGATGGATCAGATTTTTTCCGGCTTAAAGCGTGGCGAATCCATTGTTCTGGCCATTGATCATAACATGAAAAGAGGGCGGGGCGTTTTTCTTGATTGGATGGGGAAAAAAACTTCATCTGTCAAATCAACTGCTTATATCGTCAGGGAGTCTGGGGCGGCCGTGATACCGGGGTTTATGGTTCAGCAGGGGCCAAAAGCGTTTAAAATGATTTTAGGAGATGAACTCCCATGGCTGGAACACCCTGAAGACCCTGAAAAAGAGCTGCTGATGAATAACCAGAATCAGGCGGATGCCGTTCAGAAAATTATCCTGAAACATCCGGAATTGTGGCTTTGGATTTACAAAAGATGGAAAACCTGTCCTGACGGGGAGTTAAATCCTTATACGAAATAATCAATTTATCAGATTCAATCGTACCGGCCCTTGATATTCTTCAGCTAACTCAGTAAGTTCTCAATAAACTCGGGCAAAAATACTGGATTCCCGCCTTCGCGGGAATGACGATCCAAGAAAATTGCCTTCTGCCGGTCATTCCCGCGAAGGCGGGAATCCAGTGCCGAATCAAAGCTAAAATTTTGCTTGAACTTTTTGAGAGGTTACTAATTTTATTTGTAATATTTTGATATAATTGATAAGTTATGCTTTTATGCAGTGATAATAAATTACCATGAAAAGTTTTTATGGCGTTTCCCAGTTGCCGTAAATTTTTAAGGGTCTTTTTTCCCATTTACCGTTTTTGTTTTTTAAAATGCCCATGACTAAGTGATTGTTGATGATTTTTTTAACTTTAAATTCGCGTCCCCAATAATCCTGAATCGTAATTCCTTTTCGTACCCGCCTTTTTGCTTCCCTTTGCCGACAGAAATCACAGAACCAGGCATGCGCAGGGATAACGGTATTTTTTTCAACCTGGTCGATTTCCTCTGTTTTTCCGCACCCGTTGCAGATCCTTTTGCGGAGCTTGATTTTGGTTTTCTGTTTAGGGCTTTTTAGTTTTTCAAGGGCTGAATTTTTTTCAAGGGCTTGAGTTTCAAGCAAATATTCGATAAAATCAAAATCATCAACCGGTTCCGGGGTTGGTTTTTGTTCTGGTTCCTGAACTGGTTTTTGCGCGTTGCTTTTTTTTAGGGTGGGATCACGGGGTTTGACTTTTTTGATTTTTGGGGCCTGCGGGCCTTGTTTTTGTTCTTTTTTTGCCAGCTGCTTTTTTAAGTTATCGTGCTGTTGCCGACAATCATTGCACCAGTCGTCTTTGCCGTCAGGGGTGTCAGGATAATCGTCAAACGCGTCAATGAGTCGGGTTTTGCCACATTTTTTACATGTTTTATTCAGCGGGGCAGATGCCTTTTCCTTTTCCTTTAATTTTTGAGCAAATTGATCAAAGCAGACTTTGCAGAAAGCATATCGGCCATCCGGGCTGTATTGGTTTTCGTAAAAGTCGTCATGCGGTTTGACTTTTCGGCAGCTTTTGCAGGCTTTCTCGTTAATTTGGGTCATAACCATATTATTATTTTCTGATATTATTTCCGTTTCAATAGATTTTTTGCGGTGCTGATTTCAACGTATGACGCCCCGTTGTTTGAACCGAAATTCCCGGCCAGGACGGTGATCAAATCGTCTTTTTTAAAACGGTTTTCCGCCAATAAACGGTTGAGAGCGGTTTTTAGAAATTCATGGGACGACAGATCCGGTTTCATATAATACGAACGGACACCGAATGATAGGGCCAGTTCCCGCGTGACACGGTTACTGTAGCAAAACGCGTAAATCATATTTTCACCGCGATAGGCAGCCAGACTCAGTATGGTTTTACCGCTGATGGTATCGGCAATCAGGGCTTTGGTATTCAGCCGCAGTGCCGATTTTACGGCTGCTTTGGAGAGATAACCGGTCGCGTCATTGTCGTTTTCATAGGAGGTATCAATAAATGTGCTGAGGCTGGACTCTACTTCAACGGCTATTTTAGTCATCATTTTTACGGCTTCCACCGGATATTTTCCGTTAGCCGTTTCCCCGGAGAGCATGACTGCGTCCGTATGATCCAGACAGGCATTGGCAACATCAGACACCTCGGCACGTGTTGGTCTTGGTGAATTCACCATGGACTGGAGCATCTGGGTGGCGATAATTACCGGTTTTCTCCGTTCAATACACTTTCGGACCAGTTTTTTCTGGATAATCGGTATTCTTTCCGCCGGGATTTCGATGGCCAGGTCGCCTCGGGCAATCATGACACCAAAACAACAATCAAGTATTTCATCAATATTATTAACGCCTTCCTGGTTTTCTATTTTGGCGATAATTTTAACCAGGCTTTTTTTTGCGTCCAGGATTTTTTGGATGGCAAGGATATCCTCTTTGCGCCTGACAAACGAATGGGCGATAAAATCAATGTTGTGCTCGGCGGCAAATTCAATAAAAAGTTTGTCTTTTTCGCTGAGTGCGGGAAGGTTTTTTATTTTTACAGACGGTAGATTGACGCCTTTACGGCTTTTGATGGACCCGTCATTTTTGACTTCACATGTCAGGGCATCATTTTTTTTGTCCACAACACATAGCTCAATATCCCCGTCATCAATCAAAATCCTGTCTCCGGAAGACATGTCGTCGACAAAGTCATCATAGTTGACAAACAGGCATTCGTTTGAAGATGATTTGTTTTTATTCCCTTTAATGGAAATTATATCCCCGGCTTTGACGGGTATTTCTTTGTCCATTCTCGTAATACGGATTTCTGGCCCCTTTGTGTCGATCATCAGGGCAATCCTGTTAGAGACCGCGCGAACGTTTTGGACCACCTTTAACGCTTCTTCAAGTGTCTGGTGGGCAGTATTCATCCGGACTACGTTCATCCCGGCGGCAAACATTTGTTCCAGTAAGGGGACATCACACATTCGGTCCGAAATGGTGGCGATAATTTTTGTTTTTTTCATTAATTTACCTTATCTGAAACGGTTTTTTAAAATAGTTTGAAATATCCGGTGGCGTTTTTGGTGTAATATTCAGGTTGTTTATTCAAAAAAATAATTATTATAGTTTAATCCGGTTAACCATTACATACAAGTAATTTTCACCAGTAATTTTTAACGGATCGGTTTTTTTAGATGTTAATGTTGATACCGGATATATGGCTAAAGCTAAATATCAATTGAAGTCGGCTGTCATTACTGGTAGATTTTCATTATGTATATAGATGGGTTACTGAAATAAAATCCGGGAGAGGGTGATATGTTTGAAGAAGGAATTTTTCTTGCAAGAAAAGGCAACGTCGCGATTGTGACGATGAATCGGCCGCAGCGGCGGAACGCGTTTAATGAGCATATGTTTTTGGCGCTCGCGCAGGTCACTGGTGAGTTAAAAAAAAATATGCCCCGTGCCATTGTTATTACCGGCGGCGGAGAGAATGCTTTTTCCGCCGGGTTTGATGTCAACCCGGATAATCCGTGGGTGGCAAAGCTCATTGACTCGGTTGAGAAGGGAAACAGGAACTCGGCAGAAACGCTGATTGGACAGGTGCGGAAAATTGTGGATGAATTCGTTTGCCTGCCCGTTCCGATTATTGCTGCTCTTAACGGATTGGCATATGGCGGGGGTGCTGAGCTGGCCACCCGATGTGATCTTCGGGTAATGGATCCGGATGCGGTGATCAGTTTTTCAGAGGTTCGTCTGGGCCTGATGCCCGACTGGGGAGGGGGTGCTGCGCTTGCTCATTTGATCGGGCCTTCACGGGCGGCGGATATGATCCTTACTGCCCGCAACGTCCTGGCCGGAGAAGCGATTAATTTCGGGCTGGTAAACCGGATCAGCCGGCCGGGGGAATGTCTGGATGAAGCGGTCCGGCTGGCGGAAATGATTTCAAAAAACGGTCCCCGGGCAGTCAGTTATGCATTGAATCTTATCCGCCAGAGTCAAAATCAGTCGTTGAACCAATCCCTGGATCTGGAAGCGGACAAGGCAGTTTCCCTGATTGTTTCCGGTGAGTGCTTTCACGGCGTGGCCGCGTTTCTGGAAAAAAAGGAACCTGAATTTCCGGATGTTGATTTAATAATTTCATGAAATGTCAAAATCAGATGGCAACGTAAAATGACTTTGGAAAAAGTCAATGCGGGGATATTGGGAACACCTATTCATGATGGCTTCGTAAAAAGTCGATTAATTCGGTATGGTGTCTCTGGATTTACTGAAAAACCACTTCATTTTTTTCCGGATTCATAATCTGTTTGGCTTGCTGTTTCTAAATTTTAAGAACAACCCGCCAAAATTAATTTCTGACAGCCATCTGCATTAAGAAAATCTCTGCCTTTACAATTTTAGCAAGACAGCCTATAATTTCTGCATCAACAAGTAAATCAAGTTCAAAATAACCTCTGGCAAAATAATAATTTTTTAAAAATTTTTTGATTTATTTGTAAACACAGGAGTTTTTTTATGGCATTGTCTTTTCCATGCGCTTGTTCAACAAAAAGATTCCGGATTTACCTGAGATCCCTGAAGAGGAGCAAAATCCTTTACTCAAAAAAATATTGGAGATTTGTTCTTTTCAAAAAGAACAACTTGCGTTACAAAATGAGATCATTCAAGGCCTCAAGGATGAGATCGCAAGGTAAAAAGTGGAAAAACACAAACTTGATATTAAACCCTCAAA
>JAGGYV010000204.1 GCA_021162325.1 Desulfobacteraceae bacterium
CCAAAGCAGATTTGTCATTCCCGAATGTTTCTATCGGGAATCCAGTTATGTGCTATTCCGAACATAGATTCCGGCTAAGCTTGTCCTCGAATGTTTCTATCGGGGAAGCATGCCGGAATGACATTGTCCTGGCCGAAACGATGACTAAAGCCAAAAATTACTATATCCTGTATCAATAATTAAAAAAAGGTGATGATTTAATGATAACACTTAAAGACAAACTCTCTCATTTATCGTATCAGCAAGCCTGTAAATTGCTGGGTGCAAAAGGCAAACAGCTGATCATGGCCGGCGGAAAATATGATGTTGATATCTATGATCAGGTGACCATCAATGAAAACCGGTTTGAACTCAACCTGGGTGATGCGGTCGTTTCTATATCCATGAACCCGGAAAAGCATCAGAAGCTGGATATCAACTGTTCTGTGTGTCCGGGTTTTTGTGAGCATAAAGGGGCGGCCATTTCCCTGATCCTTGAAGAAAAAATGACACTCGGACTTTCTGCGCCGCCGCCGGAACGCATTCCCATGGAAAGTTTGAGTGAAGAAGCGCTGGTTCAGCAGGCTATTGAAGACAGAACCGAAAGAGCAAAAAAAGAAAAACTGCGGCTTTATCCTCTGGAACCGGACAAATTATGGGCGGATTATATCATCACCAGCCAGGAATCGGGAAAAAGTTACCGAATCGCATTACGGGGCTGGGAACGGGGCGAATCTTTTTGTTCCTGTCCTGATTTTAAAAAAAATACCCTGGGAACCTGCAAGCACATTATCTGCGCCCTTAATAAAGTGCGCCGGAAATTTAATAAAAAAATAAAAGAAACACCGTTTACGCCGACTGAAATATGTATCTATATTCATTATGGGGGTACCCTTGAATTGCGGCTTTTGTTTCCAGATGATATTGATTCTGAAATCAAAAAGGCATTTAATCCCTTTAAAGACAAGCATATCACCGACATTAAAGGTCTGCTCAAAGCAATTAAAATTGCCGATAATCTGGGCGTTGATGTGACGGTGTACCCGGATGCCGAGGAGTTCATCAGCCGAACACGGTTTCAGGAGAAAATGGAAGCACTGGTTGCCGAGATCCGGCAGGACCCTAAACGGCACCCGTTAAGAAAACAACTTCTCAAAGCCGAGCTGCTGCCCTATCAGCTTGACGGCATTGCTTTTGCCGCAGGCCGGGGGAGAGCCGTTCTTGCCGATGACATGGGGCTGGGCAAAACCATTCAGGGCATCGGGGTGGCAGAATTGCTTGAACGAAATACCGGGATTTCAAAAGTTCTTGTGATCTGTCCGGCATCGCTTAAGTCCCAATGGCGTATTGAGATAAACCGTTTTAGTGAAAAAACCTGTCAGATTGTTTTGGGGAGTGCCAAAGATCGGCCGGTCCAGTATGACAGCGGCCGGTTTTTCACGATCTGTAACTATGAACAGGTTTTAAGGGATTTCCTGTCCATTGAAAAGGTCCAGTGGGACCTGATCATCCTTGATGAGGCCCAGCGGATTAAAAACTGGGAGGCAAAAACCAGCCGGATCGTCAAGTCCCTTAAGTCTCCTTTTGCCCTTGTTCTTTCCGGAACCCCGCTTGAAAATAAAATTGATGAACTTTTTTCGGTGGTTGAGTTTATTGACGACCGGCGCCTGGGTCCGGCATTCAGGTTTTTTAATCAGCACAAAGTCGTTGATGAGAGAGGAAAAGTCCTTGGATATAAAAATATTGACACCCTTCGAAAACGCTTAAAATCGCTCCTGCTCCGCCGCACCCGTGGCCAGGTGATCAAAGAGCTCCCGCCGAGGACGACGACCATTATACGAATAACGCCCACCGAAGAACAACTTGATTTACAAAAGGGCTACAGGCAGATTATTCAGACCATTTTGCAAAAAAAATACCTGACTGAAATGGATCTCATGCGGCTTCAAAAGGCGCTGCTTATGTGCCGGATGGCGGCCAACAGCACCTTTCTTGTTGATAAACAGAGTCCTGGCTATTCCAGCAAACTGGAGGAACTTGATGAGCTGATCAATCAACTCAAGGAAGAGGAAGATCGGAAAATCGTTCTTTTTTCCGAATGGACCACCATGCTGAACCTGATTGAACCCATTCTCGAAAAGCATCAGCTTAATTTTGTGCGGCTGGATGGATCGGTGCCTCAGAAAAAACGCCAGGCCCTGATGAATCAGTTTCAGAATGATCCGGACTGTACGCTTTTTATTGCGACCAATGCCGGTGCCACCGGTTTGAATCTCCAGGCGGCCAACACGGTGATCAATATTGACCTGCCATGGAATCCTGCGGTTCTGGAACAGAGAATCGGGCGGGCCCACCGCATGGGTCAAAAACGGCCGGTGCATGTTTTCCTGCTGGTCACTGAAGATACGCTTGAAGAGGGCCTTCTTGCCACCCTTTCCGCCAAACATGAACTGTCATTGGCTGTGCTTGATTCAGAATCAGATATTGACACGGTTGACCTGCATACCGGTATGGAAGATCTTAAGCGACGGCTTGAAATTCTGCTCGGACAAAAACCCGAAGCGCCGGAAGATGAGAGCATGAAGGCGCAGGTTGAAAAAGAAGCAGCAATTATTGCCAAAAAGAAAAAAATTGCAACAGCCGGTGGTCAGCTTATGGGGGCGGCCTTTGCATTTATCGGTGAAATGTTTTCTAACGAGGAAGAATCCGAGAAAACAGACGCGCTGGCCGGTGCCTTTAAAACAAAACTTCTTGACTGTCTTGAAAGAGATGATGACGGTGAATTGAAGATGACGATTGCCATTCCGGATGAAGGCATGCTGGACAATATGGCCCAATCCCTTGCCAAAATGGTGGGTGCTCGGCTTTAGCGTAACATCTCAATACGTCCGGGCACAATGCTCCGGGATGGCATAAAGCCCTCCCCTACATGGCTTTGTATAAAATACCGTAGTGGCGGGGTTTATCCCCGTCAGATACTGAATTAACGTTTTGCCTATGGTTATTGAGAAAATATGCAGATTACTTTTATTTATTTTTCATGTGAAAATACGATTTTCGGTTTTTTCTGTTGAATCTGCCCGGCAAACACTTCAGGATCACTGGTCGGCAGTTTGCAGGTGCCGCTTTCACACACATAGGCGGTAGCGATACCGTTAATCGCTTTTTTCCCTCCAACAAGGGGGATAATTTCCGCATGGTCGGCTACCTGTTTTTCATCTGCTACCACTAAAATCCGATTCGGGAGAAAGTGATTTTTGAATGCTTCCAGCAGGGAGTTCGCGCCTTCCGGTTTTCCGGCAGGGGTGATCAGGATAATTTCTTTGGGGGAATCAAGCAAATAATCAACAGCCAGGAGCATCTCAGAAAGGGCGGTTGGATTGGAATTCAGGCGTTCGGAAAAGAATCTGAACGTTTTTTCCGCTCGTTGTTTGTACCGGTAGTCCGTGGTAAAGGAATGCAGGCGCAGGAGATTTAATACGGCCACCGCGTTGCCTGAGGGGATGGCGCTGTCATAGGTTGGCTTTTCCCGGGCGATCAGGGTCTCATGGTCGGAGCTTGTTATGAAGAAACCGCCGTTATCCGGGTCCTCGTAAAAAGCTTTCAGTACATCATCCAGTTCCAGGGCTTTTTCCAGCCAGTCGATTTCATGGGTGGCTTCATACAGGTCGATCAGAGCGGCAATGAAAAACGCATAATCTTCCAGATAGGCATTGTGCCGGGCCTGATTATCCTTGTAGCTTCGATACAGCCGGTTGTCGATGTAGAGATTGTCCATGATAAATCGGGCAGACCTGACGGCCTGATCAATATAGTCGGGATTGTTAAGCGCGAAACCGGCCCGGGCAAATGCGGAAATCATCAGCGCATTCCATGAGGTCAGGATTTTTTCATCCCGCAATGGGGCGGGGCGCTTGTTTCTTTCCGCATATAGAAGTTTTTTGGATTCATTAATTACGTTAACCAATTCTTTTTGGGTGATATGCAATTCTGAGGCTGTTTCAGCTGCGGTTTTTTCCGTATGTAAAATATAACGCCCTTCAAAATTAGGGGACATTCCCACAGAATAATATTTTTTGACGATTTTGGTGCGGTCTTTTCCCAAAACGCGCTCCAGCTCATCCGGTGTCCAGGTAAAAAACCAGCCTTCTTCCATGTGGCCTTCATCGGTTAAACTATCCGCATCGGTGGCTGAATAAAAAGCGCCGTCGGGTGATGTCATATCCCGTGATACATAGCGGAGAATTTCATTGACAATCCGTTTAAAGTCATCATTTCCTGTTGCTTGCCAGGCTTCAAGATAGGCCACGGCCAGCAACGCATTATCATAGAGCATTTTTTCAAAATGCGGGATCAGCCAGTGATCATCCGTGGCATACCGGTGAAATCCGCCGCCCACATGATCGTACATGCCGCCGCCAGCCATTTGGGTGAGTGAGTTTTCGGCCATTTTCAGAATGTCTTTGTCATGTGTTTTTTGGTGATATCGCAGCAGAAAGCGGACGGGCAGACTGGAGGGAAATTTTGGCGCGCCTGCAAGTCCGCCGAATTTCGGATCATAGCTCTGGCGATAAAAGGTTGCGGCGGTTTGCAGAATTTCTTTTCCGGGCAGTCGGTTGCCGGGTTTTGTATCCATCATTTTTTGTATGGCTTCCGTAATCTGACGGCCCGCGTTTTCCACCCGGCCGTCGCCGGCATGGAAGCTTTCATTGATTTTTTCAAGGATGGTCAAAAAGCCGGTGAGAGCCCCCCGGTCCCCGTCATGAGCCGGAAAGTAAGTGCCGCCGTAGAAAGGTTTGCGATCCGCAGTCAGCCATACGCTCATGGGCCATCCGCCCCGGCCGGTCAACGCCTGGACGGCGGTCATGTATATAGAATCAATATCCGGCCGTTCTTCCCGGTCGACTTTTACGCAGACATAATTTTCATTTAAGTATCGGGCAATTTTTTCGTCTTCAAAGGACTCTTCCTCCATAACGTGGCACCAGTGACAGGTCGAATATCCTACGCTCAAAAAAACAGGCCGATTAAGCTTTTTTGCGGTATCAAAAGCCTCATCTCCCCATGGATACCAGTTCACCGGGTTATGGGCATGCTGGAGCAGGTAAGGGGAAGATTCCAGAAACAGGCGGTTGGTGTATTTGGCCCATCCGTCCGGCTGTAGATGCCGGGTCCGGGGACGATATGATGCGCCGTGTGATTTTTTGGCCTGTTCCAGTTTTTTGATCAGCTCTTTATCATACGCCCGGGCCCCTGGCGGGGGAAGAGAGGAAAGGGTGTCCGCAGGCCTGGCAGCAGCAGTTGTCATTGCTGAAATGTGTGTCATCGTAATAACTCCTGTGGTTACAATAATATATATGGATATCCATCTAAGAGACATCATGCGCATAAATTCCATAAAAATCAGTTTGGTAATTCAAATAATAATATAGGGCTTTTATTTGAGAATGCCTTTTTGTGGTATGATATTTTTGAAAAGAGATGTGTGGGTGGGTATAAACCCCACCCCTACGTAGAAATTTGTTAAACCCTGTAG
>JAGGYV010000008.1 GCA_021162325.1 Desulfobacteraceae bacterium
ACTTAGGATTTGCGTGCCTCGCCAATTTTAAGATTTAGTAAAACGTTTTTCTTTGCCATCGAAATCTGACTTCCAAATAACTCCATACAGGACGGTGGGATAAATCGTATCGTAGGTCGGATTAGCGCGTCAGCGCGTAATCCGACAAATTTCATGGACCGGTTTGACAGTAACGAATCGAGCAGTAAGCGTTTATAGGGTGCCGCAGATGCGAGGAGGAGGGCACACAGACGTACTCCCTGTACTTCAGTGCCATAGAAACACTTACCCTGGATTTATTTTAACTCACCCGGAATAACTGCCACCGGAACGGGATCCATTTTGTGACGGTTGGCCCGGTTAAATGACCGGTAAATAGCAAGCACTTCTTTCTGACGGTTGGGCAGGGAACTTTCATCTTCCAGATCCGCTTCAAACCGCATGGCCCACTCCAGTTCATCATAGGTAGCGCCGATCTGGTCTTCATCGCTCCGGCTGTCCTCCCAAAGACCATCCGTGGGTTCTGCTTTCATAATCCCGTCAATGATCCCCAAATGCCCGGCGACATCATAAAGCTGAGATTTCATTAAATCTGCGATGGGTGAGAGATCGACCCCGCCATCACCGTATTTGGTAAAAAACCCGACACCAAAATCCTCCACCTTGTTGCCGGTTCCGGCCACCAGCATTTTGTGATGGCCCGCAACCGCATACAGAGTCAGCATTCGCAGCCTTGACCGGGTATTTGCCATGGTCAGTTCATCCTGAATTTCCGGCGGAAAAATATTTTCAATGGACTGAAATGAACCGGTTAAGTCGAGCGTCTTACTGCTCACATGGGGAAATTGACTTTCCAGCCAGGAGATATGCTGTTGGGCAAGATTTACGTGGGCCGCATTCTGGTATATATGCATATTCAGCACAATCACGGATTTCCCGGTTTTAGCACAAAGAGTTGACGTAACCGCCGAATCAATGCCCCCGGAAACACCGATGACAAAACCGTTCATTGCGGCCTGTTCGCAATAGTCCTTCAGCCAGGTGACAATATAATTGATTACTTTATCTGCCTGCATTCGCATTCATCCGTTTTTTTATCTTCTTGTTTCTTCTGGTTTAATTTATCCATCCACTGAGCCTGTTCTTCCTGATACGCTTCTTCTGTCTGATCCCATGAAGCATAATCCGTTTTGATGATCGTTCCGGTTGCGTAAAACAATATTATCGGTTAATTTCTCAAGCGCAACGAGATTTTTATTTTTTGGGGGACTGGGGGGTCAAGTCTCCGTTTGACAATTGTATTTAATTATGCTAAATAACAGAGAAATTTAACAATAAAAAATACTTAGTACTGCATTATATTATTATTTCGGATAGTTATTTAATGACCGGTTGAATTAAAATTTAACCACAATTTTTATTTAAAAATAATTAATACATGGTTTCAATAACTTATTCAACTCACCGTTTCAACAGAGCCGTCGCTTGATGCATAAAATTAAATAATCAAACAAAATATCTTTTAACGCAATATCCATTTTACTAACCAAAAAAAGGAGGGGAACGAATGAAAAAATTTTGGGTTTTATTTTTAGTGTTGTTTTTATGCACACCGGCAGTTGCCAGCACAATCGCGGACAACATTGATTTTGGCGGCCATATCCGGTTCAGAGGGTACGACATGCAGAACATGTGGAATCATGACGATAACGCGGATTGGGACAACTGGAATATGTATCGACTGAGAACCAGTATTCATTTTAAGGCTACTCCCTCAGACACCATCTCCGGGTTCCTGAAACTGACCAACCAGACCTATGGCAACGGCGTAACCAATAAATATGGTCAGGAATTTGACAATATGAGCAACAAAGTCTTTATTGACAATGCATATATCACGGTGAAGGATTTTTTTGGATCCGGCGCAACCTTCAATGCCGGTCGCATGAACCTGATGTACGGGTCCGGATTTGTCCTGTTTGACGGCAACTCTCAATTTGCCTCAACCAATCTCTATTTTGATGGTTTAAAACTCTCCATCCCTCTAAGCGACAATGCGGTCCTTGATCTCCTTTATTTCAAAGACGAAGAAAACAACCGGGATGAAGCCTCCAGTGACGACATCACCCTGTCCGGTGCGTATTTAACTGCCAAATGCCCGGTTATTGGCGGCAAACAGGAACTCTATCTTTTAAATCGTGATGATGAAGGTATAAACAAAGATATCTGGATGACGGGTATTCGCCTGTCCGACAAGCTTGAATGCGGTTTGGATTATTCCGGTGAAGCGGCTTACCAGTTTGGCGAGTTTGATGATTCCAACGATATTGACCAGGATGCCTGGGGCTATAAACTGGATCTTGGGTTTACCTTAAAAGATGTACCCATGACTCCCAGATTCTTCTGCGGATATGTATTCTTAGAAGGCGATGATCCGGACACGGATGAAAAGGAAAGATGGGATGTATTTTACGGCGGCTGGCCCCAGTTCGGCGATCTGCTGGCATGGAAATATGTTAATGTCGGATCGGCTAATGCGATCACAGATTATGACAAAAACTGGAATGAAGGCAGCAGTACTCCCGGCGAAGCGGCATATTCAAACATCTCCATTGCAACGGTTGGTATCGGTGCCATGTTAAGCAAAAAATTAAGCGCAAAACTTTCTTACGGACTGCTCACGGCCGATGAAACCAATCCAGGCGTGGACGATGATATCGGTGATTACTATCAGCTTCAGGCCAAGTACGGATATTCCAAAAATCTGTCTTTTGCACTTTATATGGCCATGATCGATCCGGGTGATGCCCATTTAGGTGATGACGAAGCCTATGAAATTTTATTGGAAACCAAATTAAGCTTCTAAGTTTTTTATTCAATCGATTAAAAAAAGGCATGGCCGTAAATGACCATGCCTTTTTTTATCCATAAAAATAACCGCTTATATTAGATTTTTCTTGATTAATGCCTATCTTTGCTATAATATATAAAATTAATCTTAACTCACTCAATATAAAGGGGCTAACGGATGACTGAAACCGGATTTCTTAATGACAATCAGGACACCATTCAATACTTAAAAAAAATCCCTTCGCTTGAATGTTTTAATGAGCAGGATCTTAAAACCTTTATGCGGTTTAGTGAAGTCAGGACGTATAAAGAAAATGAAAGCATTATTGAAGAAGACAGCTTAGATGACCGGGTGTTTTACCTGATCGCTGGAAAAGCAAAAGTCATGAAAAACGGCCGGGAGTTAATAATTCTTCGCCGGACCGGCGATGTTTTCGGCGAAATCGGCGTTGTAACCGGCATTGCAAGATCTGCTTCTGTGTATGCCGCCAGCCCGACAACCTGCCTGGTCGTCCGGACGGCACAAATTGACACCCTGGATGAAGAAAACCGGTTGACATTTAAATACGTACTTTATCGAGGATTTGCAGAGATCCTGGCCAACCGCCTGAAAAAAACTACCGAAGAACTGATGGACGCAAAAGCTGAAATTTCAAAAATAAAATAAATATTTACAATATTTCCAGCAACCTCTCATGGATATTGTCAAACCCCCCATTTGACATCACCAGCACCACATCTCCGGCTTGCGCTGATGCTCCCACAAAATCAATAATGGCATCCGTATCCGGAAAATAAGCAGCATCCATTCCTTTTATTTTGAGATCCTCAACCAGCTTTTCCGAAGAAAACCGGCAGTCCTCATGAATCTTTTCAAGCAACGGCGGCTTTCGAATGCAAATCATATCCGCCATATCAAACGCTTTGGCATATTCATCCTGAAAAATATCGCGCATACTGGTATTGGTCCTAGGTTCAAATACGGCGATCAAACGGCCTTCCGGATAAAAAGAGCGAATCGCCTTGATGGTTTCTTTCACGGCCGTGGGATGATGAGCAAAATCATCAATCACGGTCACGCCATTTTTAACGCCTCGCACTTCCTGGCGCCGCTTAACACCGGAATAGGTTTCAAGCGCATTTGCGATCACATCCGATGAAATTCCCAGCTGATTGGCGGCCGCAGCAGCAGCCAAGGCATTCAATCGATTATGCGCGCCAGGCAGTCTTATCTTGAATTCTCCGAACATCCGACCATTTTGGGATACTTTAAAACAGTTCCAGGGCGATTTTACATAGATGCTTTCAATTCGCCATTGAGATCCGGACTGCATCCCGTATCGTTGTATATTCGGGCCATTGGTATTTTTACCTGCCAGCAGGCCATCAATGTTTTCATCCTGATCATAGGCGATCAGGGTATTCTGATCTGAAAATTTATTGAGAAATCGGCCAAATGCTTTTTTTACATGGGCCAGGTCGTTGAAAATATCCGCATGATCAAACTCGACACTGGTCAGGATGGCAACATAGGGATCAAAGTGTAAAAATTTGGATTGCTTGTCAAAAAAGGCGGTATCATATTCATCTCCCTCAATCACTACATACCTGCCATTTCCCAGCCGGTAGTTACCGTCAAAATCAAGCAGGATACCGCCGATCATAAATGACGGGTCCAGACCGGCCACATATAAAATCCATGCCAGCATAGAGGATGTGGTGGTTTTGCCGTGGGTGCCGGTGACCAGCAAGGATTTCTTGTCGGCCACAACAAAATAATTCAGCGCCTGCGGCATGGAGCAAAAATTCAATCCCATTTCACGCATCTTTTCCGCTTCGGGATTATCTTTTCTAACCGCATTGCCGACCACCACAAGATCCGGCCCATATGACAGGTTCTGGGCATCAAAACCGTCAAAAATAGAAACGCCCTTGCCCAGCAAAAACGTGCTCATGGGCGGGTACACATTGGCATCGGAACCGGTCACCGCATAGCCCAGATCTTTGAGCATACAGGCCAGTGCACCCATCCCGGTCCCGCAAACAGCAATCAGATGAATGGTTTTCACATTTTCCGGTATTGAATTGGCAGCAGACATATGGTCGCGTATTATCCCTTATCGTTTAGTTTAAGTTTTGATTACAATATATGTTATAATATCAAACCATTGTTAATCTTTATAGTATGTTCTCAAAAAGTTCGGGCGACCCACATATTGTAATATTGCTTCTGGATTCCCGCCTTCGCGGGAATAACGGGCGAAAGCCACTTTACTTGAATCGTCATTCCCGCGAAGGCGGGAATCCAGGTGCTTTTTCCGGGCTTATTGAGAAAACATACCCTTTTCATTTGTCGGGAAAGAATCCCGACCTACAAATCATTCCATATCATCTTCATACCGATCAGCTATTTCATAGCTCGGCTAACACTTCTTTTGCTGCAATAATCGTGTCATCAATGTCCTGATCGGAATGCGCCGCAGAAACAAACAGAGATTCAAACTGGGATGGTGCCAGATATATTCCCCGTTCAAGCATCTTCCGATAATATGCGGCGAACTTGTCCAGATTCGACGTTTTGGCATCATTAAAATTTTTAACCGGCTGATCCGTAAAAAAAAGTCCAAGCATAGATCCCACACGATTGACCACTGCCTTTACCCCGCTATTGGCGGCCACCTGTTCAAGGCCATTGGCCAGGCGTTCCGAAGATCTTTCCAA
>JAGGYV010000041.1 GCA_021162325.1 Desulfobacteraceae bacterium
AATTGTCCTTTTTCTTTCATGTATTTGGCACATACGGCAAGGATTTGATCACCGGTCACATTATTTCCGCAATCATCCACTGCTATCAGCCGGTCGCCGTCTCCGTCAAAAGCAAAGCCAATGTCCGCGTTGTTTTTTAATACAGTTTCTCGCAAGGTCTCAGTATGCTGAGATCCACACTGGTCATTGATATTTGTGCCGTTGGGTGATGCAAAAATCGTTTCTACATCCGCCCCCAACTCTGCAAACAGTTGAGGGGCAGTTTGATAAGTTGCACCGTTTGAGCAGTCCAGTATTATTTTTAATCCGTTTAAGGAATAATCTGGCGGTAAGGCTTTTTTTAAAAACCGGATGTACTTGAGTTTTGGCGAAGCGAAATTTTCTATCTCGCCTATCTCTTTTGATAACAGTTTGTTGGATGTAACAACATCATCTAACACTTTAGCTTCAATGTCTTTTTCAATTTGATCAGACAGCTTGAATCCCATGTGATCAAATATTTTAATGCCATTGTCGTAATAAGGATTATGGGATGCAGAGATGACAATACCGG
This sequence comes from Desulfobacteraceae bacterium, assembly GCA_021162325.1. Taxonomy (GTDB): domain Bacteria; phylum Desulfobacterota; class Desulfobacteria; order Desulfobacterales; family Desulfosalsimonadaceae; genus SURF-3. Next base: position 554 of record JAGGYV010000041.1, read on the forward strand.
CATCAAATCCACCGGCAGGCGTCAAATATGATATTCCCGGCGTGGGGATCACTCCGGTTAAAAACGCATCCCCGTTCATGGAGCAGATGCCGGCGGCAATGGCACTTTCAATCATATCTCCGGATATCCGGGTGTCTTTTCCGATAAGTATTCTTTTTTTACCTGCTGAATCCGGCAGAGAATTAATAATGGCCCGTCCGAGTTTAATCATCACTTCCGGTGTAATGGGATATTCATTGGCAACGCCTCTGATGCCATCAGTGCCGAATAATTTTTTATCCATGTATATTATCAATCCTTTTCTACGAGTTAAATAGTTTCTTCTCTCTGATTTTTGCGTTTTTTGGCAAACTTTTTTAAAAACTCAAAAAGTGTAAAGTGACTAAAGTGATCTAAAGTGCCTAAAGTTGAGGACTGCGCAAAACGCGCGATCATTTTTAACATAAAAATTGAAAATGCCGAAGGCATTAACCGTAACTTTAGCTCACTTCAAACTTTAGTTCACTTTTAACTTTTCCGGTTTATCCGGGTTAAATAGAAATATGGCTGCCCTTCTATCTTCCACCTTCTACCTGATCAATTATTCCATTAACCACCTGATCAACAATTCCCTGCAACCATTGGGTTCCAATATTTTTGTCTTCAGGAGTAAGATTTTTAATGGTTGTTAAATAATCAATTTTTTCAGTTTTTTGTATGGCTTTGATAAAGTCGTTTTTTAGCTGATCATCTCCGGCTTTTTCACGATATGAATTTATCATATCCTTTATTTCAGGCCATTGTTGAGCAAGCCTCTGATTCTGTTTATTCAGTGTTTCAGAAGAACTTTTAAATTCCGATGTTTTTATTATAAAGTCTTCAAGCCGTTTAGTGCGTTCATTTACAGCCAGTTCCAGCTTATCTAATACACCTTCAAATAATTGCACGGGAAAATCGTCAGATATAAATTGACACCGGACGGACTGATACCATTGTAACAATGCCAACAGATTGGCAATATAATATAAATTGTTCCTGAAACTTCGTTTTATATTGCTGTAGGCGCCTGGCGTAAAGGCAACATTTCCGTTTTTTGATGCCCCGCCGAAAATTAACCGGTTTTCTCTTAATTCATCATTTCTGAATATGGTTCCGGCAGCAATGGTCACGCCATAAGCCAAACGGCTTGGGCCTACCAGCCCCCCCTGCCCGCCCAAAAATATTGGTGACTGGTTGAGCATCACCCCTTTTGGAACATCTCCGATTAATGATGGCGTTGCCTTGTCCTGTTGAGGGGTAAAGTTAAAATGAATATATGAACTGCCGACTTCACTGTGATTTTTTTCATCCATGCCACCGGACACAAAACAATCGCAGAAATTGATTAGGCTGCCTAACGTAACATAGGGAAACAGGATCGTTTGTTTAAGTCCAACGCAATGGGCAGCACTGGCATATTCTTCAAATATCGTTCCCTCACGGACATGCGCGCATGAACCAATTGATACATGATTTAGAAATACCGATTCTTTAAAAAAGCCACCATTTAATTTGACATCCGCTCCGACCTGGCAGTTTTCCATGGTAACGGGCGCTTCATATCCTATCACGACATTTTTTAAAATTAATGTTTTTTCACCAAAGATTTTACACCCGCTGTGAATAACAACCCCGTGGCCTGATATTCTGTCCGGATTAACCTCTTCACTGACTTCAATGCTTTCCGGGTTGGGGATAGAGACCCCTTTATCGATCAGCTCTCCTATAATACTGTTATTGAACACAGTCATTAATCATCCTTAAATTAATTATTTGTAAATAAAATTGTCAAAAGGTGTCATCCGATAAAATATCTTAGTTTTCCAATTATGAAATAGATCTAATCTATTTTCTTGCAAGATACAGATATTATGATACACCTGTCGCCTGCGAAAAAATTTCGTATATTTAATAGTCAATCGAATCTAAACTTGCAAGAAGCAGATCGATTTGTTATAAATTTATTATATTAACCGATAGTTCAATATCAAGGAATCAAAAATATGGCAAACATAAATAAATATCGATTATTGACCCGTGGTGACCTTGACGGGTTGGTATGTGCGGTATTGATGAAACATCTGGATATCGTGGATGAAATCAAATTTGTTGAACACCCAAGTGATATGCAGCTTGGCAACGTAAAAGTTAGTGACCGTGATATTTCGACAAACCTTCCATACGTCGATGGCGTTCACCTGGCAATTGATCATCATTTTTCTGAAGCGAAGCGCAATGAAAAAAATGATAAACATGTTATTGATCCGGATGCACCTTCTGCTGCCCGTGTGGTTTACAACTATTACGGCGGCAAAGAAAAATTTCCTGATTTGTTTGATGATATGATGAAATGGGTCGATATCGCTGACGCCGGTCAGTTTTCAAAGGATGATATTTTATTTCCCAAAAGATGGGCACTTTTAAATTTTATTTTAGATCAGAGAAGCAGCGTTGATAACTGGGGTAATTTTAAAATCACCGAAGAGCAGTTGAAATTTGATCTAATTGATTATTGCGACAAAATGACCATTGATGAAATCATCGAATTGCCGGATGTAAAAGAACGATCAGAAGTATATTTTAAATATGAAGAAAAATATAAACAACAGCTTGAAAAATATGCAACCATTCATGATAATATTGTTGTATTGGATTTAAGGCAGGAAGAAACCAGATATCCGGGCAACCGCTTTCTCATCTATGCGCTGTATCCCCAATGCAATGTTTCTGTTTTGGTACGCCTGGATAAGGAAAGCGGGAAAACAATTTTTTCCGTTGGCAAATCCATTATCAATCTTACTTCTACCGTCAATATTGGTGAAATTATGCTTTCATACGGCGGGGGTGGTCACCGGGCGGCGGGTGCCTGTCATCAGGATGATCCGGAAATGGCTGAACGGGTGTTTAAAGAAATTTTGACCGCTTTGACCGAAAAATCATAATGGTGACGTCCTAAACCCATTAATGCAGACAATTTATTCTGTGAAAGGTGGATGAATTATGACGAAAAATCATTTAAACTCTTTGCCTGAATGGACCCACCTGGCAGCACTTGCCAAACGGATAGCATTACCGGAAAACCATTTAAAGTATCTGATTCGTCAAAAGCATCGACTGGATAACTTTTCGCTAAGCGGGGGGGGATTATTTTTTGATTTTACCCGCCAGCGGATTGATGCGCAAGTGTTAAAGAGCCTGCTCAATCTTGCCAAAGCCTGCAAAATCAAGCATCGTTTTAATCAGATGATGACCGGCGAATTGGTTAATACCACGGAAAATCGTACGGCGCTGCATACGGCAACACGCAGCTTCTCACATGCTTCGGTTTTGAACAACGGCAAGGACGTCATGCCGGATATCAAGAGAATCCGGGATGAGATCCGGCAATTTTCTGGCGATGTTCATTCCGGTAAAATATCTGGTGCGAACGGACAATTGTTTAAGGATGTTGTTGTTATTGGCATTGGCGGTTCTTATCTTGGAACGGAATTTGTTGCAACCGCCCTTGGCAGTTTTTCTGATAAAAAAATTAAACTTCATTTTCTGTCAAATGTGGATATTGATAATTTTGGCACCATCATTGATTTTATTGTCCCGGAAACCACGTTGTGGATTGTTATTTCAAAAAGTTATACCACCGCTGAAACACTGGCAAACACAAGTCAGGTGCTTTCCTTTCTGGACCAAAAAGGTCTTGATCCCAAAAATCATATGGTGACAGTGACCAGCAAAGGCAGCCCCGGCGATGATCCTGCCAATCCGGTATTAAAATCATTTCACATGTTTGATTATATCGGCGGTCGATACAGTGTTACCTCCGCTGTTGGCGGTGTCCCTTTAAGTCTTTATCTTGGTTTTGATCGATTTAAAGATTTTTTAAAAGGGGCCGAAGAAATCGATATTCATGCAAACACAACCTCTGAAGAAAAAAATATCCCCCTGGTTGCTGCTTTAATTAGTGTCTGGAATAATAATTTTCTTGGGTACCCTTCCCAGGCAGTGATACCCTATTCTTCTGCGCTATCCAAACTTGCTGCCCATATTCAACAGCTGTCTATGGAAAGTAATGGAAAATCAGGGGAGAGTCATGGTGCATTATCAGCGTCAATGAACGGTGATGGCGTTGATTCTCACTGCGGCAGCATTATTTTTGGTGAACCGGGAACCAATGCCCAGCATTCGTTCTTTCAACTGGCTCACCAGGGACGCCCTTTTCCTATAGAGTTTATCGGTGTGGTCAATCCATACCATCAAAAGTATTCCGGAAAATCAAAAGGCGTGACCAACCACCAGGAATTATGGGCAAATCTCATGGCTCAGTCCCAGGCACTGGCTGAAGGAAAAGATGACAAAAACGCCGCAAAATTTTTCCCAGGCAACCGCCCGTCTTCTACGTTGCTGATAAATGACCTGTCGCCTAAAAACATCGGGCGGCTTCTGGCATTTTATGAAGCAAAGACCGTGTTTGAGGCTTTTATCTGGAACATCAATCCGTTTGATCAATACGGTGTGGAATTGGGAAAAACCATGGCCGGTACAATCAGAAGTGAAATTGCGGAAAAAAATAAAAATCCCGATTATCAGTTTGATAACCGGGATTCGATTCAACAATTTTATTTGAATGTTCTATTTAATCATAAAATCACATAAACCGGAAAATCATGGCCCCCCACGTCACCCCCGCCCCAAGACCGGCAAAAAGAACCGTTGCTTTTTCTTTTGGGATTAATTTTTGTTCGATGACTTCGTCTAAGGCAATGGGAATGGTGCCTGCCGTTGTATTGCCGTATTTTTGAATATTGTTGAATATTCTTTCATCCGGAATATTCATGGCTTTTTGAAAAAACTGATTAATTCGCAGATTGGCCTGGTGCGGAATTACCATATCGATATCATCTATCGTTAAACCCGCCTTATCCAGGACTGTCTGCGACACTTCAGGCAATCGTCTCACCGCCAGCTTAAATACATTGCGCCCATCCATTTTTGGAAAATGTTTACCTTCATCAAAGTCTTCTTTGGAGAATCGAGGATTATTTCTTGAGGCCGGGGCTTCCGTCATCAAAGTTTCGGCATAATCCCCTTGAGCATGGAGGCTTGTTGCAAGCAACCCAATATTTTCGTCTGTCTCAACGCCTTCCAGGCAAACCGCGCCGGCGCCGTCTCCGAAAATAACCGTTACGTCCCTTCCCCGTGTCGTCATTTCCAGCCCGGTGCTATGAACCTCTGCGCCAACCAGTAAAATGCGGGAAGCATAACCACTTTTAATATACGCGTCAGCGATCTCCATGCCGTAGAGAAATCCGGTGCACTGCTGGCGGATATCAATGGCCGGCGTCGACTTTAAACCGAGCTTGCTTTGAAGCAGACAACCGCAACCCGGGAAAAAAAGATCCGGGCTTAAAGTGGCAAATATAATAAGATCTAAATCTTCGGGTTTCCAGCCGGCACGGCTTAAGGCAATTTTTGACGCTTCCAGCCCAAGGTCAGAAGTACCGACGTTTCCTTCCTCCGGTACCCATCGCCGTTCCTCAATACCAGTCCGCTGTCGAATCCACTCATCAGTTGTATCCATAATCTTGGCCAGATCGTCATTTGTCACCACTCTTTCGGGCAGGTAACGGCCAATACCCCTCATCACCATTTTTTTCATTTACGTATTCTCCTTCTTTGGAAAGGCTTTAGCATTGCAGATTTAACTTTACTTCGAATTTGTTAAAACGTATTTTAAAGCCCTTGACAATTTATTCAAGGTAATTCTCATTTTTGTTTCGGATGGTAAGGTATGTTATTTAATTTATTGATACTTCTTATCGGAATTTTTCTGTTGTATTTCGGTTCCAGCTGGCTGGTCACCGGCGCTTCCGAAATTGCCCTGTCAATGGCCATTCGGCCGGCGGTGGTCGGTCTGACAGTCGTTGCATTCGCGACTTCCGCGCCGGAGCTGCTTGTGAGTCTGGTTGCTGCAGCTGAAGGTGCCAGCGGCGTTTCAGTAGGCAATATTCTGGGGAGCAATGTCATTAATATAGCCCTTGTTCTAGGCCTTAGCGCGTTGATTAAACCGGTTACGATCAACAAACGACTGGTTGAAAGAGAGCTGCCGTATACCGTCGCTGCAACCATTTTATTCTGGTTCTTGTGCATGGACGGAAATATTAATCGGTTCGATGGATTTTTGCTCATCTCGATTTTAATTATTTTTCTTATTTATAGTATTTTGACGGCAAAAGACGGTAACAACAAAAAAAGCACCCCATCTCAAAAATATTATATGCGCAATGGATTTCTCATTGTCATCGGGTTAATCGCTATTGCATTGGGCGCGGACTGGATGGTTGATTCAGCCATTTTCATTGCCCGGTCGTTTCATTTCAGTGAACTGTTTATCGGTATTTCAATTGTAGCCATCGGAACATCTCTGCCGGAGCTGGCGACATCCGTTGTGGCAGCAGCCAGGAAACAAAGTGATATTTCCGTGGGGAATATTGTCGGCAGTAATTTGTTTAATATCTGTCTGGTCATGGGAGTCGTCGGCCTGATTCATCCGATCCAGCTAAGTTCCGGTTTAAACTGGTTTGAATTCCCGGCAATGGTGTTTATAACATTGCTTTTATATGTGTTTGCCTTTATCAGTCACAAAATAACCAGAACCTATGGTTTAATTTTCATCATCTGTTTTTTTGCTTATAATATCACCGCCTATGGATTGGCACATTAGCCGGTTTTTGAAAAACGATTGAGGAAGATAGTGTCTATGCCATACGGCGTTAAAATGGGATGCAGGGCGACAGAAGATTGGGGATTATTCAACAATATGAATAATGTTAATCACTCAGTCAGCCATGATCTGATCTGACTGAGTGATTATTATATATTATTACTTTAATTCTTTTGACGCCTTATCTTCTGGTACTTTGCTCTCACTGTCGGGTATTTCAATTTTATATTTTG
>JAGGYV010000007.1 GCA_021162325.1 Desulfobacteraceae bacterium
ATGAATATTCTGTCATTGCGAGGGAGGTACGACCGAAGCAATCTCATCATAGACAGGGGATTACTTCGTTGCTCGTTCCTCACTCCTCGTAATGACAACTGAGATTCAGAGGTTTCCGTTCAACGACTAATTAAAAAAAAAATTCAATTAACATTTAATCACTTATATAGATAACTAAAACTTTAAATATCTAACTATATTTGTCAAGTTTTATTTTTATTTCAGAGTATTAAAAGAATTATCAAAAAATGATAAAAACCTTTTTTTAAGGCTATCCGTCCATAACCGATCTCAGGCCTTTCCATGAGAACTCGGAGGCTTCTTTAAAAACTTCGACAATCGCCGCTTCTGAGTCTAACGACCGAATATTGGAACTGATCCCGCTGTTTAGGAGGCTCGCAAACCCATGACTGAATAAAAATCCATGAAAAAGTATTTTTTCAGCAGATGCCTTTGATAAATTTTTAAACATCGAATTGTCATCCAGTTGTTTTAAATTGATTTCAAAATTTTTCTCACTATACAGGGTATTAATCTCTTCATAAGCTTCATCATGGATACATTTAAAGAGATATTTTTCCTCCTTTGAAAACAGCACATACCCCAGTCCCATATCAATAAAGGCGTCCCCGCTCCAGGATTTGAACTGGTACTCCTGTAAAACCCGCCACGCCCGTTTCACCACCGACTCTTCCACTTCCCGCATGGAATTCACACATGTGTAAATCGGCATGGTGGATGATTTCAATTCCGTGGCAATAGACCGGGCCGTCAGACTTTCCAGGCCGCTTTTGCGAACAATTTGAAACGCCGCTTCGAGGATATCATTAATTGAAAATTTCTTGCGTCTGGCCATATCTCTCTTACTTTTTATTTTAACCTAACCTGAACAACCCGGAAAAGTTAAAAGTGAGCTAAAATTTGAAGTGAGCTAAAGTTATGGTTAATGCCTTCGGCATTGTCAATTCTTATAATAAAAATGATCGCGCGATTCGCGCAGTCCACAACTTTAGGCACTTTAGATCACTTTAGTCACTTCAAACTTTTTGAGTTTTTAAAAAAATTTGCAAAAAACACAAAAATTAGAGATAAAAAACTAACCTGAGCATTTGAAAAAAATTTACCGAATGCCGAAACGATTAACCAGAAACAGGCTCAGGTCAGGAATATACGTGATCAGCATCAATGCAATCAATAGAATAATGATAAACGGAATGGCCGACCGGTAAAGCACAAGCACCGGTTTATTAAACCTGAAAGCGGCAATAAACAAATTCATGCCCACCGGCGGCGTTGAATAACCAATTTCCATGTTGGTCAAAAATATGATTCCCAGATGCACCGGATTGATCCCGTAACTGACGGCGATAGGCATAATTAAGGGTACCACCACCAATAGGGCTGAATATATATCCATGACGCAGCCAACTACCAGTAAAAATATATTCAGACCGATCAGAAACGTCCATTTTGATTTAAAGACGTTCTGCATGGAATCGAGAATGACCATCGGCACCTGAGCATCAATCATATAATTTGTCAGGGCCAGGGCAGCGGCCATTATAATAAGAATCCCGCCCACAAGGACCATACTCTGGTTCATGATAACCGTTAAATGCCGGATTTTAATTTCTCTATGAATGAACACTTCAACGATTAAGGCATAAACAACGATTAAAGTGGCCATTTCACCCAAAGTCACATAGCCACCGTAAATACCGACAGCGACGATGATCGGAATAATCAGTTCCCATTTTGCCGCCGAAGTTGCCTGAATAATATGCGGCAATGATATTTTTTCTTTGACTACCTTTGAACGGAAACCGATAAATGTACTGTACAACCCCAGCAGTAAAATCAACATCATGCCGGGGATCAATCCGGCAACAAACAACTGATTAATACTCGTTTCACCGACCACCCCAAAAATAATAATCGGGAGACTGGGTGGGAACAGGAGCCCCAAGCTCCCGGATGACGTCATCAACCCCAGAGAAAATCGTTCCGGATATCTTTCCTTAATCAAAGCCGGATACAAAAGGCCGCCCAAAGCGATAATCGTTACCCCGGAAGCACCGGTAAATGCGGTAAAAAAAGCGCATGCAACCAGCGCCACAATGGCAAACCCCCCCGGCAGCCACCCAAGAAGCGCTCTGGAAAAATTAACAATTCGAACAGAAGCCCGGCTTTCCGCCAGGATAAACCCGGCAAACGTAAACAACGGAATGGTGTATAAAACCGGATTATTGGCAAATTTATTATAAGTATCCACCACCAGGGCAGCAAACGGGATGTCCGTAAAATAAAACCCCACCATGGCAAAAGCGGAAATAACAACAAATACAGGTGCCCCCAGGAAAGCCATCAAAATGATAATTCCGATCAGTGCAGTGATCAATGGGCTTTCTCCCTGAAAATATCTTGTAATCCGATGATGCAGTTATGGGCAAAACGAACGGAGATGATCAGATAACCCAGCGGCATGACGATTTCCATGACCCATACTGGCAGATTCAGAAACTGGGAATGCACCTGGGACTGGTATTCGATAAATACAAACTGACAGGCGGAAATCATTAAAATCACGCAAACAATACAGGAAAAAAGATTCACGATAATGTCTAAATATTTTTTGACCTTATCCTTTACCAAGTGGGAAAGCACGTCAATTTTGACATGCGACTGGTTTCGCGTGGCAATCCCGGCACCAAAAAACGCAACCCACAGGACCAGGTGCCGGATTAAATCATCTCCCCCCTGGATACCGGACTGGAAAAAATTTCTCATAAAAATCTGCAGCAACACCGTAATGACCATGATACCCAAAAATAACGCAATAAGAGAATCTTCAATACTGGTGGTTACCCGATTAAATTTCCCGCTTTTTCGCCAGACTTCGGAACAAAACGGACATTCATACAGATCATTAAAATCATTACCGCATTTAAGACATTGCATGATAAGGCCTAACCCGGATAAACCGGATAAACCGGATAAACCGGAAAAGTTAAAAGTGAACTAAAGTTTGAAGTGAGCTAAAGTTATGGTTAATGCCTTCGGCATTTTCAATTTTTATGTTAAAAATGATC
>JAGGYV010000211.1 GCA_021162325.1 Desulfobacteraceae bacterium
ACACCCCCATCGAAGAGGATGTTGCCCTTGATCCGGAACTGCTGGGCAAGGTCTTTGAAAACCTGCTGGCAAGCTATAATCCGGAGACCAAAACCACAGCCAGAAAACAGACCGGCTCATTTTACACCCCGAGAGAAATTGTCAACTATATGGTTGATGAGAGTCTGATTGCCTACCTGAAAAATGCTGTAAAAAATTGGGGAATGACGGAAGATGATTTGGATAGCAAACTTCATCAACTCCTCTCCTTTGATGCAGTCAATCCCTTCCAAGATGATCAATCCTTGCAAATAGAAATTATCAAGGCGCTTGATTACTGCGCCATCCTCGATCCGGCTTGTGGTTCCGGAGCCTTCCCCATGGGGGTTTTGCAGAAGATGGTCCATATCCTCCAGAAAATTGATCCGCTTAACAGCTATTGGCAAGAGCTGCAGATGGAAAAGGCGCTGAAAGAGACAGAATCTGTTTTTCAGCTTGCGGACAAAGAGACACGAAAACAAAAACTGATTGAAATCAATGAAGCTTTTGACACTCAGGTTAACGACCCTGATTATGCCCGAAAACTTTTCCTGATTGAAAATTGTATTTATGGTGTTGATATCCAACCCATTGCCGCCCAGATTTCCAAACTTCGCTTTTTTATCTCCCTGGTTGTCGATCAAAAGGTAGATAAAACTAAAACCAACTTTGGTATTCGCCCATTGCCGAATCTGGAAACTAAATTTGTAGCTGCCAATACGTTGATTTGTATTGAGAAGCCAAAAGGGCAATTATGTTTATCAAGAATCAATGAAGATGTTGAAAAAATCACAAAAGAATTGAAAGAGGTTAGACATAAAATTTTTTCTGTTAAAGATCCGGATACTAAACGGAAATATAGAAATAAAGATCGAGATCTGAGAAAAATAATGGGGAAACAGTTGCTTATGGATGGTTGGGATGATGAAACTTCCGGCCTTCTCGCCCAATGGGATCCATACGATCAGAACGTATCTTCGGCTTTTTTTGATCCCGAATGGATGTTTGGTGTTAGGGTTGGGTTTGATATTGTGATTGGAAATCCACCGTATGTTCAGATTCAAAAATTTCCCAAATCTCAAAAAGATCAATGGATATCCCAGGGATATCAAACCTATGCTGCTACAACAGATATTTACTGCCTCTTTTATGAGCGGGGTTCTGGGTTGCTCAAATCTGGCGGTCATTTATGCTTCATTACATCCAACAATTGGATGCGTGCCAATTACGGAGTCAAACTTAGAAAGTTCTTTTCAACAAAAGTCAATCCTTTAAAATTGCTCGATTTTGGAATGGGTTTAAATTTCAGTGCAGCTGCTGCATTGACAAATATTTTACTTTTTGCCAAACAAGATAATGCACATCAAACTAAATGTTGTTATGCTGCTGATTCTCAAACAGCCATGGCCGACCCGGATGGTTATTTTCAGAAAAACGCGGTTGAGATGGTTGGACTTGACGAAAATTCATGGGTGGTTATTGAAGCAGAACGATACAAGATCAAAAAACTTGTCGAAATCCAGGGCGTTCCTCTTCAGAAATGGGATTTGAATATTTATCGTGGTATTTTAACTGGATTCAACGAAGCTTTTTACCTCACCCAAGAACAGCGGGACGAGTTGATTGTCAAAGAGCCAAAGGCGGAAAAAATTATTGTGCCGCTTCTTCGTGGTCGTTATGTTGAACGTTATGGCACCAATTGGGATAAAACCTGGATGATTAATTCGCACAACGGCGTTAAGGAGTGGGGAATTCCTCCAGTAAATATTCAACAGGATTATCCAATTTTGTTCAACCATCTGCAACAATGGGAAAATAAGCTTATCAAACGACAGGATAAGGGTAATCGTTGGAGCAATTTACGAAATTGTGTATATGTGGGGGAATTCCTCAAGCCCAAAATCATCTATCATGAAATGTCAAAAAATATGACTTTTTATTACGATAGAAATGATCATTATTATACCAATGACACATGTTATATTGCTACAAGTAATTCTGAATCTCTAACAACTTTGACAGCTATTTTTAATTCCCCCCTTTTTCGGTTCTGCTTTAAAGATAATTTCCCAGAAATTCCAGGTAATACAAGGCGAGTAAAAAAAGTATTTTTCGAAAAGATTCCCATCAAAAAGCCAACAACCTCCCAATCTTCCTTGTTCTCCAAGTTGGTGGCAGCAGTTCAATTTGCCAAAAAGGAAAAACAAGTTATTCCAGCCTCGAATATGGAAGGGGTAATCAACGGTCTTGTCTGCCAACTCTACTTTAATGAGCACATGCAAGAAAAACAAATAGACATCTTGCAATTCGTAAAAAAAGACCTTGCGGGAGTTATGCAGGATCGAGACTTTGAACAATTACCGGACAGCGAAAAAGAAAACATAATCAACCAGCTCCACGCCAGATGGACACACCCGGATAGCGAAGTTCGCAATCGCATCAAACTTTTCGCCGTTCGCAGCCCTGAAATTCTAAAACCCATTCTGGAATCCAGATGAGAGATAGGTATCGGATTAATGTTCGAAACTTCAATGTTTTGTAATGCTATGAAGGATCTTGAGGAAAAAATAATGAACCAAGACAATATTTTAGCAGTTATCAAAAACGGGGCCGTTGATGTTACCCTTCCTACTACCACATTAAGGGTTTTGGGAATTGATCTGGGAACTACGAATTCAACCATTTCAGAATCCTTTTGGGAGGTTGGCGGAAAACCTTCCAGATCTGAATGTCTCGACGTAGTTCAGCCGACGTTGGAGGGTGAGTATACGAATACATTGCTGCCTTCTGTCGTTGCCTTGCATCAGGGAAAAGTTTTTGTCGGTGAAGGTGCCAAACGTCTGCGGGCTCGATCTTCAGAATTGGGGCTGAAGCAAAACCAGGATATTTTTTACGAATGCAAAAATGAGATCGGTAATCTGCGAACTTATCATCGGGGACAATCGGGATTTTGTTCACCATCCGAGATTGGCTGCAAAATTATTAAATTTTTGTATGATGCCGCCCTAAAGATCGATTCTCACCCCGTAGACCGGGTAGTGGTAACCGTGCCAGCCTCATTTCAGGCGGCCCAGCGGCAGGATACCCTGGCCGCCGCTCAGTTGGCAGGATTGGAACTGACCGGCGGTGATCTGCTGGATGAACCCGTAGCCGCGTTTTTGGATTATCTGGTCACCCAGGGAGAAGATCTGAATATACAAAAGGATGAATCACAAAACCTGGTGGTTTTTGATTTTGGTGGCGGAACTTGTGATGTGGCGGTTTTCAGGATACAGCGAAACCAGGATAAAATCGGAAGTCTTAATATCGCTCCACTGGCGGTTTCCCGTTATCACCGCCTCGGTGGTGGTGATATTGATGCTGCTATTGTTCATGAAATCCTGATTCCCCAACTCTGTGAACAAAATGATATTAACTTAATGGATTTAAAATTCAGCGATAAAAAACATAATATTGAACCAGCTCTCCTGGGGGTTGCGGAGATGTTGAAAGAGGGGTTGTCGATTGAAATCCGTCGTTTGAAAAGTTTTAGCAAGTATGATGACCAGGCAAAATCCAGGTTAACAAAAACCCATCCGGGAACCTTTTATTGTCGTTTAGGCAAACAAACAGCCACCCTCACATCACCAAAATTGACGGCTAAGCAATTTGAAAGAATACTCGAACCGTTTTTCGATCAGGATCTGCTTTTTGCTCGCGAAACTGAATATCGGATGACCTGTTCGATGTTTGCTCCGTTACAGGATGCTTTGGATCGGGCCGGGATTGATCAAAAAGATGTTGATTTCTGTTTAAGCGTTGGCGGCAGCAGTTTAATCACTGAGGTTTCTGAAGCACTTGAAAAATTTTTTAGCAATGGCCGGATTTTAACCTATCCCCGCCGGGAAGAGGTGAAAAGCTGTATTTCCCGTGGGGCTGCAACCCATGCTCTGGCGTTGGCGGCTTTTAATCGACCATTTATCCAGCCGATAAGTCATGATGGGATTTCTATTAAAACCGCAAACGGCGCGATTCCGCTGATTGCCAAAGGTACCCGGCTACCCTATCCCGCAGACGACTCTTTTGCCAAATCTTTCGAATTGGCGGTGCCGCAAACGGTAATGTTGGATACTTGTAAATTGCGGGTTGAAATAATCGCCGAAAGTGATGGGCGAGATATTTTATCTAAAATATGGTCTATTTCAGGGCCGGTAAATCGGGGCACCCCCATTTGCCTGGAATATCGGATTGATGAAAATCAGGTATTGCATCTGCAGGCACGACTCAAGGATAATGAATCAGTCGAAACATTTTACATGAAATCCGAAAATCCCTTGACAAATATTGTTAATCCACAACCGAAAAGGCTTCTAATTGAGCGAATGGAAGAGGATTTGCGAACCGGTGAAGTAGAGAAAGAATTTATTCCCGAAAAAATAGCTGAAATTGCCGAATTGTATGCCGACATTGGCCAACGGGAAAAAGCGGTTGAATTTTTGCAGCGGGCAATTCGCGCCAAAAATAAGCCGGATGCGGAACTGTTGAATCGTCTGGCAGGCTATTATGGCATTCTTGGTGATGATGAACGTGAAGAAAAAATATATCGTGAAGCTGCCCTGGCATCGTCCTGGAGTGGCCCTTGGTTCAACCTGTCTCTGGCTTTTAAACGCCGAGGCCAATTTAAACAAGCCGCTCATGCAGTGGAAAAAGCCCTGAAACGTGAACGATGCGCTCCTTATCTGGTGCAGGCCGCATTGATTGCTGAAAAACAAAGTGATGCAAAAAAAAATCAACGTTTAATTGCTGAAGCAATTACCCTTTTCGATCCCATAAGAACACTCAGTGATTGGGAATTGGGATGGTATGTTACCGCTGTACGTTCCACCGGTGAGGATGAGCTGGAAGCAAAAGCACGGGCCGAGCAGAAACGTCGTCAGCGATTGGGGAAAAATGACACCGGTAGTTATGAAGCGGGAATACTTCCAGAGATGGCATCAGGTATAATGGTTATAAAGGAATGAAACAATGAGTAATACTTGGTTAATCCCGCGCGAAGAACTGACGCCGACCCAAATTCGAGCCATCGAACTTGACCCGGGTGAAAATCGCATTATTCTTGGTGGTCCGGGTTCCGGAAAGACGCAGATTTTACTCCATCGTGGTCAGTATTTAATGGAACAACATTGTTGTAAATCTGAAAACTTTCATATTTTTGTCTACACCAAAGCTTTACGAACTTATATTCAATCTGCACTTTCTCTGCTGGGTCTTAAAGATGATACAGTTTCAACCCTCGATAGCTGGTGTATGAATTTTTACCGTCAACATATTGGCGGATCAACTCCTTGGAACCAAAAAGCAAGACGACCTGATTTTCCCGCAATTCGTAAATCTGTTTTCGAGAAAATCCAGTCTGGGGGCAAGAAAATTTTTGATTTTATTTTGGTGGATGAGGCCCAGGATCTTGATTCAGACGCCTTCAAACTGTTGACTGCGATGGCTCAGCACATCACAGTTTGCGCTGATCATAAACAGCAAATTTATGATAGTGGGTCAGAGATATCCGCCATTTTACAACAGTTGAGCATACGCCGAAGTAATATGACACTGCTGGAAACCTACCGCTGCTGTCCTTATATCGTCCAACTGGCATCTCATCTCATCAAAGATTTATCGGAACGTAGTGAATATGTTTGTCAATTACGTACCAGTCAGGGAGAAAGAGAAACCCCTCTGCTTATTTATGCTCAAAATGCGCAGGATGAAAAGGAACAACTAATAGATCTCGTCCGGACACGGTTGGCAAAAGGTGAAAGAGTAGCTATTTTATTCCCTCAAAGACGGCAAGCGTATGGTTACGCAAAAGCTTTTGCTGAAGCTGATATCGAGGTCGAAAATCCCAAAGATCTCGATTTCACATCAGACAAACCAAAATTGATGCCCTATCACAGCGCCAAAGGATTAACCTTTGATTCTGTAATCCTGCCACGTTTAGAAAAAAGATCTTTTGGCCGTATAGATTCGGAAAGAGTCAAACGTCTTCTGTTCGTCGGCATTACCCGGGCAACAAAATGGGCCGCCTTGCTGACTGTTGGTGATGAACCATTTGCACCTCTTGAATCTTTGCTTTCAAGTGCAAGACAGGGATGTCTCACAATTCGCCGTCAAGAAGATTTCCAATCTGATGTTCCAATAGATGATCAGCAACAAAAGGTGGATGATATTCTGGATATTTTGTGACAACTGCTAAAAGGAAGCCCTTACCAGAATATCTTCTTATGCACCAATATGGTTTACGCTGATTTTAGAGAGAATTTTCAAGTGCAAGATACCGTCATCAGAAATAAGAACACCGCAACATTACCCCAGCTGCTGAATAAAGTTTGCCAGTCGTTCCATGCCGTTTTTGATGTTTTACAGGGACGTGGCATAGCACAGGCGCAGGTAGCCGGGGGCGACGAATGCTTTCGTCAAGACGACAACCATGATCAGAAAGCGAACAAACTGAAGCGAACAAACTGATTTGACATTGTCCCTAATATGGATTAATATAGCTATAACTATCCATATTGAGGAGGTGTAAAATGAGAACAATTCAGATGACCCTTGATGATGATCTTGTTCAAGCAGTCGACCACGTTTCGAAGCAGCTCCAGACAAGCCGTTCTGCTTTCACCCGAAAAGCACTTCGTGAGGCGCTCTCCCGCTATAATCTCGAACAATTGGAACGCAAGCACCGCCAAGGGTATGAGCGGCATCCAGTTGCTGCTGAAGAATTTTCGGTTTGGGAAACAGAACAAGCTTGGGGTGAAGAATGAAGCATGGTGAAATACGTTGGTATAAGTTTGTAAAGCCCGACAAAAAGAGGCCAGTTCTCATCCTGACACGAGATTCCGTGTTGGAATATCTTGGTGAAATAACCGTCGCACCTATTACAACGACGATCCGCAATATACCCTCGGAAGTATTTCTTTCGAAAGTTGACGGCATGCCTCGGGATTGCGCTGTCAACTGTGACCATTTACAGACTGTTTCAAAGGGGAAAATCGGATCATTGATCACATCCTTGACTCCGGCAAAGATGGGTGATGTGGGGCGCGCAATTCGCTTTGCCCTTGATATTTGAGGCAGAACGGCCAACCAGGGTCTGCACTAAACATCTGCCAAGGTTCACCGCCCGCCAAAAATGGGGTGATTATCTTATGACCCTGTATAAAAACAAATACCGCATAGAAACCACCCGGTTAAAAGGATGGAATTATTCATCAAACGGGTATTATTTTACAACCATCTGCACAAAAAACAGGGAATGTTTGTTTGGTAAAATTGAAAATGGTGTGATGCAATTATCAGATATCGGTAAAATGGCAGAAAAATATTGGCAGGAAATTCCCAATCATGTTCCGTTTGTTAAATTGGATGAATTTATTGTAATGCCGAATCATATTCATGGGATTGTGATTATTGAAAAAAATGATGGGAATGATTGTAGAGACGTTGCATGCAACGTCACTACACGGGTAATTGATAAGAAAATGTCATCAATTTCACCAAAAACAAATTCATTATCGACAACCATTCGTTCGTATAAATCGGCGATTTCAAAATCTGTTCATGAATTTTACCCAGATTTTGCATGGCAATCACGATTTCATGATCGTATTATTCGCGATAATGATGAATTAAACCGCATCCGTAAATATATTGTAAATAATCCGCATAATTGGGCAAAAGATGATAAT
>JAGGYV010000081.1 GCA_021162325.1 Desulfobacteraceae bacterium
CGTCAATACGATGTGGCGATAAATCAGGCCTGAATGAAGCACTTGGCTTACCTGGCTAACAAAATCATCGACATACTTCTTGGAGCAGGATAAGCAAAAACAACTTTTACAGCTAAATCCTATGCGGCGTACGTCTCGACCGCAATGAACACATCGGTATTCACTATATCCATTGCTTTCCTTGCCACACCCAAGCATTTTCTGAACCGGTTCATCATATTGCAAGGTATCAAATGCCTTTCAACTAAACCAGTCTAATATTATTTTGTTATCATAGCCCAAAATCTTATGATCTCAGCCCTCAATTCATAACTCCTTCAAACCATAAATAAAATTATTTTCAATATTTTCAGCACCCTTTCAATATTTTATTAAAAAATTTCGTTTGACAATCATAGCCATCTCATGCTATTTTTATTAATTTACATACAAACTGTTATAAAAAATGAATCAGTTAACCTGCGATCTAAGTAGAAAAACGACCGTAATCAACCCACTTGGCCTTCATGCCCGGCCGGCGGGCATGATTGCCAATCTGGCAATCAATGCGCAATCGGATGTCTGGCTTTTCAAAAATGGAGAGCAGGCAGACGCTTCCAGCATTATTGACATACTATCCCTTGCCTGCGTAAAAGGCACGGATGTAACATTGAAAATTGAAGATCCGGACGATATGAACATACTCAATGAAATAATTAACCTCTTTGAAAAAGGCTTTGGGGAGTCGGTATAAATGCCATCGGATACCACGGAAATAATTCTTAAAGGCATCAACGGTTCTCCTGGAATCTGCATCGGCAAAGCGTATCTTGTGGATAAAGAAGGCGTTGATGTTATTGAAAAATACTCGATCATCGAGAATAAAGTCAAAAAAGAAATCAATCGTTTTAAAAGTGCGGTCACCAAAGCCAAAAACGAACTGGCTGACATCATCAAAGGGATTCCGGAAGAACTCCGTCAGCATGCCGGTATCCTTGAAACGCACCTGGTTCTTCATAAGGACAAGATGCTGTACGGGAAAGCCATTGACATTATAAAAAATGAACTGGTCAACGCAGAGTGGGCGCTCAGAGAAGCCACTTCACAGGCAAAATCCATGTTCAGCAACATCTCCGACCCCTACCTCAAATCACGATCCGCAGACATTGAGCATGTTTCCGAACGTATTATGAGAAATCTGGTCGGCTGCAAGGACGTTAATATATCCAATATTGACAAACGGGTGATACTGGTGGCCCATACGCTTTCCCCGGCAGAAACCAGTCAGATCCAGCTTGAAAAAATTATGGGGTTTATTACGGATCGCGGCGGCAAAACGTCACATACCAGTATTATCGCCCGGACACTTGAAATACCGGCAGTTCTCGGACTGGACAATGCCACTCAGGTGATCAAAAACGACAACATTATTATAGTGGATGGATCTGAAGGCATTGTCATTATTAATCCTGAAGAAAAAACCCTGATCAAATATGACGAACTGGCAATAAAATACGAAACACGCAAGGCAGACATCCTCCGAACCAGCGACCGACCGGCAAAAAGCGCTGACGGGAAATTATTCAGTATTATGGGAAACATTGAACTGCCCGAAGAAGTCGTGGCAGTCAAAGACCATGGCGGAGAAGGTATCGGCCTGTTCCGGACTGAATTTCTGTATGTCGGCCGCATGAATTTTCCGGATGAACAGGAACTGTTTAATCAGTATAAAGAGGTTGCGGAACTAATGGCACCAAACCCGGTCATTATACGCACGCTGGATATCAACGGCGACAAGGCAATCTCAAGTATCCCGACACCGCAAGAGGCCAATCCGTCCCTGGGCCTTCGGGGCATCCGGTTTTGCCTTAAAAATCCGGAAATTTTTAAAACACAGCTCCGGGCAATTCTGCGCGCTGCTGCTTACGGCAATGTCAGGCTTTTACTTCCGATGATTTCCGGGTGTGATGAAATTCATCAGACCTTTCAAATCATAGATAAAGAAGCAGAAGCCCTTGAAAAAGAAGGACTGGCCTATAACCGGGACATCCAGATCGGCATAATGATAGAAATTCCATCCGCAGTGATCATGGCGGATATCATGGCCGACCGGGTTGATTTTTTCAGCATCGGTACCAATGATCTGGTTCAGTACACGCTGGCCATAGACCGTCTTAATCGCCATGTTGCATACCTTTATAATCCTTTGCACCCGGCAGTCATCCGAATGATAAAACATGTCGTGGATACCGGTAAAAAGAAAAATGTCAAAACCTTTATGTGCGGTGAAATGGCATCGGAGATCATTAACCTTCCCATTCTGATGGGCCTTGGATTTGATACTTTCAGCATGGCACCCCAATCAATTCCCTCGATCAAAAACATGATCAGAGAAATCAGTGTCAAGGAATCAAAGCTTTTTTTAAAAGAAGTTTTAAAACAGACATCCGCACTGGATACCATACAATTAATAACAGATACTTACGGCGCAGCACTAACAAACGGTATTTATGATAAATAGTTTGATCCCAAAGAAAGCCTTTTAATGGAAAACAACCACATCAAAATTATCACCAAAAACCGAAAAGCCTGGCACAATTATTCAATTTCAGAAGAAATTGAAGCAGGAATGGTGCTGGTGGGTACTGAAGTCAAGTCCCTGCGCTCCGGACACGCCAACTTAAAAGACGCTTACGGCAGAATCGAAAACGGTGAGCTTTTTATTCATCAAATGCATATCAGTCTCTATCCGTTTGCCTATTATGATAACCATGACCCGGAGCGAAAAAGGAAGCTTCTTCTGCATAAATCCGAACTCAAACGAATGGATGCCAAAATCAGGGAAAAAGGATATTCCGTTATTCCGTTAAAAGTTTACTTCAAACACGGAAAGGCCAAAGTGACCATCGGACTCGCCCGTGGCAAGCGCCAATATGATAAAAGACACGCCATCAAGGAACGCGAAATGAACCGGGAAATGGACCGGCTCAAAAGGAAAGATTATTAAGGAGGTGATAATCATGAAAAACAATTACCGTTTTACCATTTTTTCAGAAATCATTTCCCTCAAATCAGCCAGCTGGCTACTATTTCTGCTTATATTAATGATCGTCGGATGCCAGTCATCCCCGAACCCGCAACCCTACCAGACCCCTGAAAACGGAATATCTGCTTCCGGCCGGCCCATTGTATATTTATCGGCTTCAGACCTGGCAGTTGCCATCCGAACCGGAATTTTTTCTTCGGTTGAGGTGGTATCCGCCCACATCAATCATATTCATAAATACAACCCGAACCTCAACGCCATTATATTTATCGATGAGCAGGCCGCCCTAAAACGGGCCAGAGAGGCGGATAAAGCCCTTGCAAACGGTGAGAACTGGGGTCCGCTGCATGGTGTGCCGGTCAGCATAAAAGACCATTTTGCCGTCAAAAATATGCGAATCACCAATGCATTCCTCCCATTGGCCGACCAGGTGACCGATTTTGATGCCACTGTGGTGAAACGCCTCAAAGATGCCGGGGCTATTATTTTAGGGATCACCAATATGCCGGTCATGGCCATGGATGTGCAGACGTTTAATCCGATTTACGGCCGGACCAATAATCCATGGGATTTAACCCGAACCCCGGGCGGAAGTACCGGCGGTGGTGCGGCAGCAATTGCATCAGGCATGTCCCCGTTGACCATCGGCAGCGATCTTGCCGGTTCCATCCGAATCCCGGCCGCATTTTGCGGGGTTTACGGCATTAAAACCACTGAAAATTTAATTTCCGGATATGGCCTTTTCCCGGGAGCTGAAAACTTTACCGGCGGCATCAAAAAAAGATCCATCCGCGCCATGGCATCGATGGGGGCACTGGCACGATCCATTAAAGATTTAAAGCTGTGCCTGCCGATTATTGCTGGCCCGGATGGGTATGATGTCATGGTTCCGGCTGTTGACATGACCGCCAAACCAAAACCAGGCTATAAACAATTACGCATTGCCTGGTCGGATAATTTCGGCGATGTCCCTGTTTCTGCCGACACCCGCGAGGTGCTGAAACAATTTATTGGCAAGCTCGCTGATGAAGGATGCACGATAAAAAAAATCAATCCCGCGCACTTCGATTTTTCAGAAGTATGGGAGACCTGGGGGAAAATGGTTGATTTGCAGATCAATGTTAATCTCCCGTCTTCTGCGCGGTTTTTCATGTATACACTTGGCGGTATTCAGAGGAGCAAATCTCCCCTGCTCCAGATGGTGTACCCGGCCACCTATGACAAATTTATCGAGGTATGCTCTAAACGGGAACTACTGATCGCGCATCTTGAACAGTTTCTCATGGAATGGGATGTATTTATTTGCCCGGTCGCGACCCAGCCCGCATTTAGACATCTTGAACCTAATGATGTTATATTCGGATACAATATTTATGATGATCCAATCCCGGTTAATGGCCATCAGCTGAATTACTGGATGGCGAATGCTGCTTATACCGCCCCTTTTAATACCACCGGGCACCCGGCGGTCACTATTCCGGCGGGATATTCCCAGGACGGAATGCC
>JAGGYV010000313.1 GCA_021162325.1 Desulfobacteraceae bacterium
AGTGAGGTGCGGATGGATATCCAGGAAATGATTAAAAAGCATACGGATACAATTATTAACGGAAATTTCAGGTCACCGGACATTGTCTGCCGGAACTGTCATCAAAAACCGGAAGCTTTCAAATTGCATGAGAGCCAACATGAACTTTTGCTTTTTTTGATCCTTTTCGATAATCTGCCCAGTACATTGAAAGCACAGCATCAATCAAAGAGCCATCAATTGATACTATCTCACCGATCCCGGCATATTTTTTAGGCAAAATCTTGCCTGCTTCGGTGC
The DNA here is from genome assembly GCA_021162325.1 of Desulfobacteraceae bacterium. Taxonomy (GTDB): domain Bacteria; phylum Desulfobacterota; class Desulfobacteria; order Desulfobacterales; family Desulfosalsimonadaceae; genus SURF-3. Next base: position 280 of record JAGGYV010000313.1, read on the forward strand.
TTAGATTTTGGAATACGTATTCTAACTGTTCGAGACCTCTGGAATTAATGGCTTCAAAAAAGCTGCTTTTTCCAATACCGTCTTTGGGGGCAATGTTTTCACGAGCAAAATCATCTTCTTTTAAAACTTGAACAAGATGGCATCCTGATACATGTTCCTCAAGATGAAAAAAAATTAGTGATTTAAGTTGATCTTCAAAAGTCATTTTTAGCGGTCTGTCCCCCCGGGATTCAAGGACCGGCGTGTGAGAGAGTATTCTTATAATGGGTTGATATAAATTGTAAAACGATAGCGAAGGAAATTTTTTTCCGTACGGTTCGAATGATCGTGGCATGGTTAACTTCTTGTAATAACAGTTAATATTACAAATCACCGCGAATTTTTTTATTTATTTGTCAAGAAAAAAATCACCATCGCACACATTTTTTATTTAATTTTTAACTGCTTATGTAAAAACCTAACCGGACAGTACTGGCTCAAACCAAACAAAGACCAGTCCTTGTGTTGTCGCAACATACCAATTTTGGAAATAAAATTGGTCATTCTGTTTTGGCAATGATCACAAGCCGAAAAAACGCTCCATGGCCATTGGACTGTGAAATTATTAATAAAAAAACAGTCGGGAGTATCATCGCCCTCAGTTGTGAGGATGAAGTTGTTCACCCTTGATAATAGGTTTATCATAAAAAAATCGGTCATTTGTCAGATAACGATCAAAAAAAGGTCAAACAAAGCCTCTCACAAATTTTTGATTACCTTTAATTTTTAAATAACAATAATTGATGATGATGATGATGACAAACACGCAGGAACTTGACATATTATACAAAGACGAACAATTTATCGCGGTCAACAAACCATCCGGCTTACTGGTACACCGAAGTCCAATTGATAAAAGAGAAAAAACATTCGCTGTCCAGATGATCCGCAACCAGATCAATCAGCAGGTGTACCCGGTCCATCGATTGGATCGTCCCACATCCGGCGTGCTTTTATTTGCCTTAAATTCGGAAATTGCCAAAAAATTCGCTCACCTTTTTCAGACCGGTCAGGTCCGAAAAAAATACATCGCGGTGGTCCGGGGATATATTCCGGAACAGGGGACCATTGATCATCCGCTAAAGGAAATAAAAGACCGGTATATCCGCCGAAAAAAAGACTTCACTGAAAAAACATATCCGGCCATCACGAAATTCAACCGTCTGGCAACCATTGAGCTTCCGTTTGCGGTGGACAAATACCCAACGAGCCGGTATTCCCTTGCGGAACTTTCACCCAAAACCGGCCGGCGCCATCAGTTGCGGCGGCATATGAAGCATCTGTCCCATCCCATTATCGGCGACACCCGGCATGGAAAAGATGTTCATAATAAATTTTTCTTAAATCAATTTAACTGCAAACGCCTGCTGCTGGCAGCTGTTGAAATGGGTTTCACCCACCCGAAAACCGGGATCGACGTTTTAATCACTGCGTCCCCGAACCGGGCGTTTACCTTAATTTTAGAACGATTTAACTGGAAAATATAAGGGCCTGGTCAAACGGCCTGGGGCAACCGTTTCTCATGAAGCACCGCGAGATCCCCCTTAAGGAAGAGTTTCTGGTAGTACTGCCGCCGAGGCTTACCGCTGGAGGTCTTCTCGAGACTCTGGGGCGCCACAAACACTACGGTTTGCACCGACAGGCCGTGCCCCTTGGAGACGGCACCCTGAACAGTTTTTACGGCCAAGGCCCAGAACTCATTTAGAGATTCCGTTCCCGGGCTCTCGGACAGAGCATCGGCAGGAAGCCGGCGTTTATCCACCTCCGCAATAATAACAAGTTCTTCGGCACCGTTGATACGCTCCGAGATGGCCGCGCAGGCCCCCATACGAACCGGAGCGCCGGATTGCTGCACGGTGAGTTCGATGTCGCTCGGGTAGTGGTTTCGTCCGGCAATGATAATCAGATCCTTTAAACGGCCGGTCAGATATATCTCGCCCTCCGCAACAAATCCCAGATCCCCGGTACGGAGAAAAGGTCCCTCGTTTGTGTCGGCAAGACGCCCCTCAAATGTGGTTGCGGATTCCTCCGGCAGTCCCCAATACACACCAGGCACACTGGGGCCTTGCACCCATAGCTCGCCAATCTGGTTAGGCTTGGACGGGATGAGTGTGACAGGATCAACGGCGATCACCTGGTGGCCGGTTCCCGGACTTCCGCAACTGACAATATTTCGCTCGCCGGTCGCGTTGTCGGCCAGGACACGGACAGTGTGTGTCTCCAGGTCCGTTGCGCTCAGCGTGAGCACCTTTGGGGGCTGAGTCATCGACTTCAACCCGGCCACAAAGAGAACGGACTCAGCCATGCCATAACAGGGCATGAAAGTTTGCGGCCGAAACCCGTACGGCCCGAACTTTTTGATGAAGTCTTCCAGCGTCTGCTGAAGAACTGGCTCTCCCCCATTTCCCGCTATTACCCAATGACTCAGGTCAAGCCCCTCACACTCTTCTGGCTTGATCCGCCGCGTCGAGTACGCGTAGCCGAAGTTCGGGCAGGCGGTGTTGGCGATCTTATAGTGACTCATCGCGCGCAGCCACCGCACCGGCTTTAAAAGAAAATCCATAGGAGACATCAATGTAGACTCATACCCATAGTACACCGGGCCCAACACGTGTCCGACCAGGCACAAGTCATGATAATGAGGCGCCCACACCATCGATGGTTTTGTCGAATCAAGGCGCAGCATCTCTCCCATCACGCGAATATTCGACACGGCGTTAGCGTGGCTGACAGCGACCCCTTTGGGATGACCGGTGGAGCCTGACGTGAACTGCAAGTAGGCAACTTCATTCATCTCAATCCGGGGGCCGGCCCAGTCGGTCACAACACGGTCCGTCACCGCCTTAAAGGTAACAGGCAACTCGGAGGCCCCCACCGATTCGGCCATTTCAGCCAATTGCTGATTGGTTAAGGCAGTCGAAGCACCGCAGGCCTCGGCGGTTTTCAGTATCCTGCCAAGCGGATTTTTGCTGCGGGGATTGGGCAACGGGACTGGAACTGCCCGCGCCCCGGCGAGGAGGCATCCATAAAACGCCTTCACAAAATCGAGGCCTGGCGGAAAAACGAGCAGGACGTTTGAACCCGCAAGACCTTGTTCAACCAAGTCTTCAGCCACTCCGGCGCTCTGGTGATAAAGTTCAGAAAAAGTCCACTCTATGATCGGCCCGTCCAATTCGCCGTTTCCCATAAACCGAAAAGCCAGGTCATTTGCGTTTCCAATGGCTCGATCCTTTAAAAAATCAATAATTGTCATTTTAACCAAAAACCCTCCTTATATTTTCTATATTGATAGGACTAACGATAAAAGCCCTTCACAAAAAAGTTTCTATGATATATATTCCAAATCAGTTTAATTGTAAAGGTCTGTTACTGATGGTTATTGAAATGCATTTCATTCATCCGAAAACCGGCGCCGATGTTCTGATTACTGCGGCACCAAACCGGGCGTTTTCTTTAATTTTAAACCAATTTAACTGGAAATTTTGATGAACACTGACGACCAGTCTCCCGGAATGCAGATTCCGGACGCCCAATATCTAATCAAACTGGCACACACTAAAATGCCCTTTGGAAAATATACCGGGGTCCGCCTGGTGGACCTGCCGGAACCCTATGTGATCTGGTTTGCACAAAAAGGATTTCCAAAAGGGGAATTGGGGGAAATGCTTCAAAATGTGTATGAGATTAAAATTAATGGTCTTGAGTATTTATTTAAACCGTTAATTAATGATTGAATAGATACTTTTTTATTCAATCAATACCTGACGGCTTCGTAAAAAGTCCAAATTCTTTGTTGCGCTGCATTCCTCGTTTCTTCAAAGTACACTCAGTACATATCATCACTCAGAATTTACGCGACTTGCCAATTTTATGGGATTGGTGAACTTTTATACTTTGCCGTCGGAATCTGACTTTTTACGAGACTATCAATACCTTATTTCATTGATATTATATTGTTTTTCTGTAAATCTTCAATAACAACCTGTATTACATCATTAATAATTTCATTTTTTGAATCTTTATTCCACGTTTTTGACACCCCGGACCAGATGAGTTGTTCTGTTTTAACATCATATAAATTCGTTTCCAGCCGAACAATTTTCTTTGTACTGGAATAGCCTGGTTGATTCGCATAACCGTAAACAAATCCATAATAACTATAAAAACTTGTCCTGCTGCGTGCATCTCGGGTACGGACTTCTTTATCTTCTATACTTTTCACGTGTGTAATAATAACCGCATCATTTTGAAATTTTTTAACCGTATTCAAAATATCCTCTTTTTCTAGTTTTAAATCCGGCGGCATGGGTATTACATCCGCGCTTGATAAAGCCTCAACGCCAACTGCTTTCAAAGCAGCGACAAATTTATTTTCAAAAGACACCCGATTTTTTTCTTTGTCTTCTATTCCTATTACAAGAATATCGGATACAGGTTTTCCTATGAATTTTTTATTGACCTGCTTTTGAGTTAATTTGGTCCCTGAACATGAAATAATAAAAAAAATAAAAATAAAACAAAACCATTTAATAGAATTTTTTTTCATTCAACGCCTCCACTTTTTTTAAATTTTCACCTTGTTTCCCATTCAAATAAGAAACTTTTTTATTGTATATATCTACAAAATTTATCTATCATAGCATTATTCCTCTGTCTCTTTATCATCTGCTTTTTTTTTTATACATTAATCGATAAACACCCAGCATCCTATATAAAAACCCGGCCTCATTTGTTCAGGCATCGTCAATACGATGTGGCGATAAATCAGGCCTGGATGAAGCACTTGGCTGGCTAACAAAATCATCGACTTACTTCTTGGAGCAGGATAAGCAAAAACAACTTTTACAGCTAAACCCTATGCGG
>JAGGYV010000044.1 GCA_021162325.1 Desulfobacteraceae bacterium
ATTATTTTTCCCGTCTTCTGTGTTGCTTTGTCGGTCAAATAGCCAGCTATGCTCTCGGCAAAGCGCCTTGAAGACGAAAAAAATTCCAGCGCCAAATTCGATGACTTATTTATTTCCGAACCCTAAGAAAAAATCATCCATAATTAAATGAGGAGGGATTTAATGGATTTAAGCAATAAGGTTGTTGTTACCTGTGCTATCACCGGAGTGCTTACCGATCCGGGAAAATTCAATGTTCCGGTAACCCCTGAAGAGATGGCTGAAGCCACCCGGCAGGCTTTTGATCAGGGTGCTACCATCGTCCATGCGCATTTCAGATCCCAGCAGCCGGGCATGGGAATGTGGCCCACATGGGATTTAAAAGAAGTCGAAGATATTCTGACGGCCATCCGGCAGCGGGTGCCAAAAATGATCATTAATATGAGTACCGGTGTCATGGGCACCAATATTTCAGGACCGCAGGCATGCCTTGAAAAGTTCAAACCGGACATGGCCGCGTGCAATGCCGGTTCACTGAATTATTTAAAAATTCGCAAAGACGGGCAGTGGGCCTGGCCCCCGATCCTTTTTGACAATCCGGTTGAAAAGGTGACGCAATTTACCGACACCATGACCGCATATAACATTGTTCCGGAATTTGAATGTTTTGATACCGGTATTGTTCGCAGCGTCGGGATGTTCAAGGAAAACGGTATGTTTTCCGGCAATCCCCATCTGTCTTTTGTCATGGGAGTGGACTCGGGTATGCCGGCCCGGGCGGACCTGCTGCCTATTTTAAAGGATGAACTGCCGGAAAATTCACACTGGCAGGTGATTGCCACCGGCTCCGGCCGTGAAAAACTCTGGGAACTTCACCGGGCCACCATTGATCTGGGCGGAAACGTCCGGACCGGTCTTGAAGACACGTTTTATCTGCCAAGCGGTGAAAAAGCTGAAAGTAACGGCCAGTTGGTGGAAGCGTTGGTAAAGATTATCCGGGAGCAGGGCAGGGAGCCGGCCAGTCCGGAAGAAGCGCGGGAAATATTAGAAATTAAGCGGTAGACTTCCGGATAATTGATTTGGCTGCGTTATCGGTCGGCGATATACTCCAAGTATTATCTCCTCCCTCTGGCCTTGCCAAATCAATTATCTGAAAGTCTCGTATGGCTCAAAAAAATTGGGCACTCACATATTGTGATACCTTCTCTGGATTCCCGCCTTCGCGGGAATGACGTTTCATGAGGATTGCCTTCCGCCCGTCATTCCCGCGAAGGCGGGAATCCAGAAATTATTGCCCGGACTTATTGAGAAAATACAAAATTCAGGCTGTCATTACGAGAAGTGAGGAACGAACGACGAAGTAATCCCCTGATTCATGAGATTGCTTTGGTTGTACCGTCCCTCAGGCACTAAATAAGAATCTTGAATCACATATAAGGAAAACCTCATGTATAAAAATTTGCTGAGTCCGATCACAATAAACAAACTGGAAATCAGAAACCGGGTGGTTTATCCCTCCCTGGGTCTTTTGTACTCCTACGATGGAACCTTAAATGACCGGTATTATGAATACTTTCGTGAAAAAGCCAGGGGCGGCACCGGTCTGGTAACCGTGGGGCCGGTGGGAATTGACTTTATCGGTTCCGGGAACATTATCCCTATGCTTATGAGTGATGATGCGATTCCCGCGTTTTCCAAAATGGCGTCAGTCATCAAAGAAGAAGGCGCCCGGGCCTGGGTTCAGCTGTTTCACGCCGGTGCTTATTCATACCCCATGCTCCTTAACGGTGAACCGCCCATTGCGCCGTCTGCGATATATTCCAGATATTCGAAAGCCACGCCACGGGAAATGACTCTCGAAGATATTGAAAGAGTCCGGGAGGCGTTTGTCAGTGCAGCAGCAAGAGCCCAGGAAGCAGGGTTTGACGGGGTCGAGATTCTCGGTTCCGGTGGTTACCTGATTACCCAGTTTCTGTCCACTGTCAAAAACCAGCGGACTGATGACTACGGCGGCAGTTTTGAAAATCGGGTCCGATTCCCCAAGGAGGTAATCGAACGCGCCCGAAAACGCCTGGGAGATGATTTCCCCTTAACCATTCGCATGGCAGGTAATGATTTTGTGACCGGCAGCAACACGGATACCGAAACCAAAGAGTTTGCAAAAGTATATGAAGCAGCCGGTGTGGATGCCATCAGTGTGACCGGCGGCTGGCATGAAACCCATGTGCCTCAGCTTCCGGCCAGCCTGCCCCAATCCGGTTTTGCTTTTCTGGCATATAATATCAAAAAAGAAGTGTCCGTGCCGGTGATGGCTTCTAATCGGATTTCTTCTCCGGAGTCTGCAGAAAAACTGCTCAAAGACGGCTATGCCGATATGGTAAGTATTGGCCGGGGTCTGATTGCCGATCCCCAATGGGTCAACAAGGCCATGGTGGGCAAAACAGATGAAATCCGGCCCTGTGTGGCATGTCTTCAGGGGTGTATGGACAGCGTCATGAGTGGAAAACCGGTCACATGTGTGGCAAATCCTATGGCCGGATATGAAGGCGAACGGAAAATTGAAAAATGTGACACCCCTCAACATGTGATGATCGTTGGGGCGGGTATGGCAGGACTTGAGGCAGCAGTCACTGCGGCCCAGGCAGGTCATCAGGTGGATTTGTATGAAAAAAACGATGAAATCGGTGGACAGCTTTGGATCGCCGGCGCGCCGCCCCATAAAGGTGAATTGTTAGGCTTTATGGATTACTATCAGGCCATGCTCTGGAAACACAATGTCTCGCTGCACTTAAACACCAAAGTAGATGATCAGATGATCCGGGAAAAAAATCCGGATTTCTTAATTGTTGCCGAAGGTGCAGAGCCTTTGCTGCCGCCAATAGACGGCATTGATGACCCGAGTGTGATTTTCGCCTGGGATTTTCTTAAAGAGGACCGGCTGCTGGGCGATGAAGTGGCCATTATCGGCGGCGGTGCTGTAGGACTTGAAACAGCGTTAAAGGTTGCCGCCAAAGGAACCATCACACCCGAAGTGCTGCATTTTTTGTTTACCTATGAAGCAGAAAGTGTTGAACGACTGCGGGAACTCATGTTTAAGGGGACATCAAAAGTCACGGTGTTTGAAATGCTTCCCAAAGTCGGAAAAGATGTGGGAAAATCCACCAAGTGGGTGTTGATGAGTGATCTGGATAAATACGGGGTGGCCATCACCGCAGAGGCAAAGGTGATTTCAATTAAAAACGGTTTGCTGACATATGAAAAAGACGGACAAACGCATCAGCGGCAGTTTGACAGCGTCATTAACGCGGCAGGGTCAAAGTCTGTTAAAAATATTTCCGAAAAAGTCGAAAAACTGAATATTCCGTTTGCCGTTATTGGTGACGGGGCACAGCCGGGAAAAATGAATCATGCGGTTCATGGCGGGTTTCTGGCAGCCATAGATATTTAACGGAAATTAGATGAATAGGGTAGAAATCGTCGGTTTAAACGATTCGAGCGGCGTCAGGGAATTAAATACCCTGTTAAAAATCCAGTTAAAGAAGATTGATACAGGCTATTTTTACTGGGATACGAATCCGTACATAGAAGCGTCGATTATTGAAAAC
>JAGGYV010000333.1 GCA_021162325.1 Desulfobacteraceae bacterium
ACATGAACTTTTGCTTTTTTTGATCCTTTTCGATAGTCTGCCCAGTACATTGAAAGCACAGCATCAATCAAAGAGCCATCGATTGATACAAGCTCACCGAGCCCGGCATATTTTTTAGGCAAAATCTTGCCTGCTTCGGTGCTTAGATTTTGGAATATTTATTTAATTTTTAACTGCTTATGCAAAAACCTAACCGGACAGTACCGATCCGCATTCGCAAAAGCTGCGGATAATACCAGGAGACTTATAAAAATACAGCATATGAAAACCAGGTGTTTCATTTTGATATTCTTTTATAATTCTGTGCCAGACGGCAGAAAAATTTCTATTCCCAGATAAAACCAATCATACTAATTGTTCGCGACTTTGTAAACAGTGACCCGGTTTCGGCCGTTTTGTTTGGATTGATACAGGGCCTTATCCGCGTTTGAGATTAACTCCTCCGGATGGCGATTTTGAGGTGGTATGCTGCTTATCAGACCGATGCTGATTGTAACGGTCACGTTTTTATTATTGAATTTAAAATCAGTAGTTTCGATTTTTTTACGGATTCTTTTCGCCACAATTAACGCCCCTTTGGTCTGGGTGTTGGGCAGCAGAACGCAAAATTCTTCGCCGCCGTAGCGAAACGCCATGTCGCTAACCCGTTGGAGCGCATTTTCGATCTTAGATGCGACCATTCTCAGGCACTCATCGCCGGTTAAGTGACCATAGGTGTCGTTAAAATTTTTAAAATGATCGATATCCAGCATCAAAATGCCCAGGGGCGTTTTATCCCGGATGGCACGTTTAAACTCGCGCGGGTAAATTTCGTCAAAATAACGTCGGTTTTTGGTCCCGGTCAAACCGTCGGTGATGCTGAGGGTTTCCAGCATCTCATTGGCCTGCTGAAGATCAATGGTCCGCTCACTGACACGCTGTTCCAGTATCTCATTGGCGTGTTTCTGAATTTGTAACGCATCCTCCTGAGCTTTTCGCGCAAGCCGTTCGTGCTTGTATGCTTCTCTCTGGGCCGTCAGGCTGTTTTGCTTTTCAAGGTTCAACCGTTCCGCCAGAGCGATGGATAACAGAATTACCTGAAGTGCCATGCCGTAGGAGGTCGCATTTTCGGTAAATAAATTACGGGGAATCAGGTTGAACTTGTTGGCTGCGAGAATAATTCCGCCAAACATCATGGCCGACCACGCCAGCATAAAATATCGGGCGGAAATATCGCCGTCTATCCATCGGATAATGGCAATCACGGTGGCGCCCACAATGGCAATCACGGCGGTCAGGATGACCCACTGGATCATCACGCGGTAGGGCAGAAAAAAAGTCGAACCGATAATAATGGCAGATATTGCCGCAATCAACAGCATGAATTTACTCGAAAGGGGTCGGTTTCCCGGCAGATTGATGAAAACCCGGATAAAAAGGGCGCAAAACAATATTACCCCGGCAAGCCCGACGATAATGCTCTGGTCGTTCCACAGCACGTTATGCGGCCATAAGTATTGAAAGCTCAGGCCCTTGAGGCTGGCCAGAAAGATGGTCATGCACAAAACAAAACAAACATAAAACAGGTAATAGATTTCTCGGACTGAGATAAAAACAAACAGGTTATAAAGCCCCATAATCAACATAATGCCGAAAAACAACCCCAGGTTAAGTGACTCGTTTAATCTCTTGGCCATCCAGGCTCTTTCTTTCCACAGGTTGAGCGGAATCTGCATGGAGCTGCTGGTTTTTACCCGGATAAATATTTTTAACGGCGCATTCGGTGCAAGGGTTACGGGGATCATAAAATTGCGATGCAGGATGGGGCGAAGGTGAAATGGCTGCTTATCGCCCATTTTCGTATGAATCGTTTTGCCATCGGCTGTAACCTGGTACACATCGATATGATCCAACACCGGGTAGGCAATTTCCATAACACGTTTGAGCGGGACTGTTTCAGTATTTATGAGTCTGAGCATGAACCAGAAGGCCGCATCGGTGTAGCCGAAATTCACAGTGGCTTCCGGAACACGATGCCACTGGTTTTTTTTGCCAGGCTGTCCTATTTGTTCAAAGGTCAATGTCCCTGTGGCGTCTTCTATGTATGATAAATGGGCGGTTAGATCATACGTATCTGGCTGACGGCTGACAAACAAATCGTTTCCGGCATCGGCCGTATGGATAATACCGGATGCCGCTGCCAGAATGACTTGAAAAATCAGAAGAAAGCAAACTCGTTTTGTCATCATCTTCCCGATTGTGTTTGTCGTTTTCAGCATCGGCTGTCAAAGGGATAAAAAATTCAGAAATGGGATCGGATTATGTTAATTTCTTGATATTATAATAAAAATTTAAAAAAAGACAGTGTTTTTAATAAGGCGGCAGATTTTTTAACTGAAAAAAGGGCTCTGCCATTTGAGCGAGTGGTGTGACGTGACGGGCCATCGTTGTTTTGCCGGGGTGTGTGAATTATGATTTTATTCGATATGAGGGTCTGTCATCTGCCCCTTGACACATGAAAAAAATTATCGATATACTCGCCCATTTACAATGAACTGGATTATTTTAAAGCTTTTCATGGTGATGCGTCACCACTGTATCAACAAATAAACATCTCTATTATTTCAAGAGATGATGGATCGTTTAGTTGGAAGGGTCGCAATTATATGGGAAAATTAGCGTTTGTTTTTTTAATCAGCGCGGTCACCCTGATCGTTTTTATGTGTTCAATATCACCGGCATTTGGATTGAAAAAGGTATCCAAAAGTCCTTACTTGGGCGCCATCGTGATCGATGCGGAAACCGGGCAAGTGCTTTTGGAAGATCATGCGGATGCCAAAGGATACCCTGCCAGCATGGTCAAGCTGATGAACCTGATCATTATTCTTGATGCGGTAAAGGTACAGCACATTTCCATGGATGACCCGGTCACCGTATCGGCCAAGGTCTCCCGGATGGGCGGTTCCCAGGTATATTTAAAGGAAAAAGAAGTTTTTTCGGTTGAAGAACTGATTTATGCAATGATGGTTCAGTCGGCCAATGACGCGGCCCTCGCCCTTGCGGTGCATTATACCGGCAGCATGGAGGTCTTTGTTGATTTGATGAACAAAAAGGCTGAAGAAATCGGTATGAAGGATACGGTTTTTTCTTCCGTGCATGGGCTCCCGCCGTCAGGAAAGAAAAAGCCGGATGTCACAACGGCGCGCGATATGGCAAAGCTCAGCCGGGAATTGTTAAAGTACCCGGAAACGTTGAAATATACTTCAACGAAGGTCCGCAAATTCCGGCCGGATATCCCGAAACCGTTTATTATGCGAACCCATAATCATCTGCTTAAGGATTTTGAAGGATGCGACGGTTTGAAAACCGGCTATTTCCGTGCGGCTGGTTTCTCCATCGCCGCTACCGCCCGGAAAAAAGATGTGCGGGCGATTGTGGTCGTTTTGGGAAGCGTCAGCAGCAAAGAGCGTGATAAACACGCCCGTCTTTTGCTTTCCAAAGGACTGATGGAAATATTAATGAATCCGCCGGCAGTAGCTGTTGTTGAAGCAGAAAATTCGGATCAGGAAATCGAATATGTCCGGATTCCCAAACGCACGTTTAACGTGGCCGTCACCCTGAATACCGCCATTATTATCCTGCTTTTTGCAGCACTCTATTTTCAGCGGTCCAAAGGGAATCGTTATTGAATCGGTTGTAAAATTTCTCATTCAAGCGCTGACCCCGGGCCGCCTAAAGGGCGGAAACATTTTTTACCCGCACCGCATACCGGACATTTCCATTCCTCCGGTATTTCTTTAAACTGAGTTCCTTTGGGAATTTTGCCTTTTCGGTCTCCCCTGTCCGGATCATAGATACAACCACAATTGACAGTCTGGCACTGGTACATTTCTTCAGGGTTGGCCATTGTTCCCCTCCTGTGTGTTGCGATCAGTTTTCATTTTTCGGCTTTTCTTCAGCAATGGTTACCGTATTGGATTCTTTTTTTTCTGTCACCTGACAGGAATTACGCATTCACGTGGGTATCCCCAGTTTTGGCAGCAGGTATAGCTGTAGAAAAAAATAAACCCCTATAAATATAAGAAATAGAGTAGTGCCATTCATAATATTTTACCTGTTTGATGGGTTCGTTTGAATTATATTTAAGTGCTATCGTTTTGAGTCGAAGTTCAATTTAAAATATAATAATCATGATTGTTAATTAATCAACAAAAACAAACCCCTTTAATTTTAGTCACTTTAGATCACTTGCAACTTTGACGACGCCATCAACTTTAAACGGGATGGTATTTTGGGCCTTGATCATCGTTTCGGCCATGACACAATTCCTGATTTCTTACCAGAGATCCGTAGAGAAAGGCTTTAGCCTTCCATTCAGAATGGCGGTTTAAAGACCTCCGCTACATATGGCCGAAATGATGACCAAGGCTGATGGCTTCGTAAAAAGTCCAAATTCTTTGTTGCGCTGCATCCTTCGTCTCTTCAAAGTACGCTAAGTACGAATCATCACTCAGGATTTGCGCGCCTCGCCAATTTTAAGATTTGGTGGAACTTTTTTCTTTG
>JAGGYV010000161.1 GCA_021162325.1 Desulfobacteraceae bacterium
ATTTATCCAGGGCCGGAAAAGTATCCGAATCAGCACCGAGGATCAGTGCAATCTGGCCCCGGAGGTCAATCTTACCGCAGATAAATTATGCGGTCCGGCTCCGTTTGATGTTATTTTTTGCGGCAGTGAATGCCATGATCCGGACGGTGAAATCGTTGATTTCCAGTGGGATTACGGAGATGGATGTCAGGGCTGCGGCTGTAAATGCGAACATGTTTATTCCGAAATCGGGACTTACAATGCCAGCTTAACCATTACAGACGACCATGGCCAGGAATCTTCAGGAAAGATGATGATAATTGTAACCGGTGCTCCTGAGTAAAAAAATCGTAAGTTTCACAGGGCGCTGCATCTGCTTTGTTGCCGAGCACGTGAAGTACAAAAGTACGTCTATGCACTCGGCGCCTCACATCTGCAGTACCCTGTAATACTTACAGTTCGTTGGTTGAAAATTTATTCGGATTTATTCCGCAATCAGTTCAATGTGCAGAGTGCTTTCAGACAACTCATAAATATGAATACCAAATGGATCAAACGTCTTCATTAAAAGCGCATCGGCAAGGCCCCGGGAAGCGCCGTCGTATTTGACCATCAGAACCGCCTCATCCGGCGTCATTTCCAGCGTCTGCTGGCTGGTGACGCCTTCAACTTTTTTAAGTTCATTTCTGAATAAAACCAGGTAGGGAAGAATATCTGTGCCTTTGATGGTTAATGTAATGCCTTCGGTTTTTTCCATACGCTCGCGCCATTTTGACAGAATCTGTGAAGCCATCTGATTACCTGTTTGAAGGCCGGCGTCGGATAGCGCCTGTCGGCTACCGGATGCGATGTTCCTGTTCACACTGGTCTCGCTGTGAGCTATCCCGGCGACCTTCTCTCCGGACTCGGTCAGAAGGGCCCGGGCGATTATTGTTGCCTTAAATGTCAGGATGTTTTCCCCCATTCGATTTGACATTTCCGAGGCAATGGCATTTCCGACAATGACCAGGTCCGCGTTGACCCGGTTCCCGATCTCGCTGGCCTGCTCATCCGTCAATTCGGCATTTAAGCCCAGGTCTTTAAACAGTCCGTACGGAATCATTTCATCGTCAATAACCGTAAATTTTTTGTCAGCAAATATTTTTTTCATTGAATAGACAGCGGCATCAGACTGGAAAATTGATTTTTCTTTTCGCCACCAGTATTGCAGAGAAAGATCATCTGCCTGTTGCTCGGCAATTAAAAATAAAATTTTTGGCAAATTTTCCGGACTGAGAATGATGCCGGCACTTGCCAGTTTTTCTTCCAGTTTAAGCGTGGAAACCGTGACCTGGACCAGCACCCGGTAGTATTTATCCGTATTGAGTTCTTTTAATACTTTATACTCTGAAATAAATTGATTGCGGTGACTGGAAATGAGATCACTGATGATTTCAAATTTTTCAGTTATTCCGGCAAAGGGAATCCTCTCAATGGCCGTTTTTTCAACCGCTGAAAGCAGGCATTGAGCCACAGCCGCTGATCTTGCCGCCAGAACGTTTGTATAAATACGACTGTTTCCCATTACCAAAACCACATTTTTGTCGTTGGGCGGCGTGGCATGACATGGCTGTGCAAACAGCAGAAAAACAGTACATATTGTAAAAATTACGTTTAAAATGATTGAATTTTTGTTTTCTTGTAATGTCATCAGCGGTTATCCTCCGGGGGATTAATTTTTCCTGTGCTTTTTTATGCATTTCTATTCAACGTATAATCGGCGATCAGCAAAAGTGTTTCGGTCGTTTTTGAAGCAGAAAATGAGGCAATGATACTTTTTGCGTCACGGATATGGTTTTCCGCAATTTTTCGGCAATACCGGATACTGCCGGTGTCGTGCATTAATTGAATTAATTTTTTAAATTCAGTTTCCGTGAAGTTTTTATCCGTAATTACTTTTTCTATCCACGCGCAGTCTTTTGTGTCGGCATTTTCAAGGGTGTGGATGATGGGCAGGGTCAGTTTTCCTTCCTTTAAATCCGTTCCAATGGCTTTTCCCAGCACTTTTGTGTCAGACGTGTAATCCAGCAGATCGTCTGCGATCTGGAACACAATGCCGATATGGTAGCCGTATTCAGAAAGTTTGTTTTCCACTTCAATGGGTGCGCCGGCCAGAATCGCACCGGTCTGGCAGGCCCCCTGGATAAGAAATCCGGTTTTCCGCTGGATGACGTCCATGTATTCTGCTTCGGTCAGGTGGATATCCCCTTTCTTGATCAGTTGTATGATTTCCCCCTGACACATGCTTTCCGTAATTTCAGCAATCACCTTGATGATTTTCGGGTTTTCCGTCTCAGCGGCGATATGAAGGGCGCGGGCAAGGAGAAAATCGCCGACCAGAACGGTGACCGGGGCACCCCAGATGGAGTGGGCTACTGGTTTTCCGCGTCTGATGGTCGCCTTATCCACCACATCGTCATGCAATAACGTGGCCGTATGGAGAAATTCAATAATGGTTGAAAATTTTTTAATGAATTCATCCGTATAGCCACAAAGCCGTGCACAAAGCATATTCAACAAGGGGCGTATGCGTTTTCCGCCGCTGAAAATAAGATGTCCCGCTGTTTCGCGCACCATTTCAACGTGCGGGTTCAGGTTTTGATTTAAAGCCGCTTCAATGTCTTGTAAATCATCTTCAACCAGTGAAATCAGCTTTTGTTTTAAATCGCTCATAAGGTTTCTCCCCTGAGATCATATTCAAGTGCATCGCAAATTTTGACATCTGCAAATTCGCCCACAGCGGCATCTGCTGAGTCAATGTAAATAATGCCGTCTACCTCCGGGGCCTGAAAAGAGGTTCGGCCGGTAAATAGTTCGGCCTCCATCTGTTCTTCCACCAAAACCGGGTAAATGTGCCCGATATGATTTAAATTTTTTTCAGCAGATATGTCTGCCTGGGCGCTCATTAAAACGTGATGCCGCTTCTGGGCAATTTTTTCCGGAACATGTCCGGACAGCCCGTGAGATGAGAGGTCTTCGGCGTCTGAATAGGTAAAAGCACCCAAATGGTCAAATCGGACTGTTTTTATAAAATCTAACATTTGTGTAAAATCATTGTCTGTTTCACCGGGAAATCCAACCATGATGGTGGTCCGTAACGCCGCATCCGGTATAATTTTACGGATGTTATCAAACAGTCGAAGCAGATCATTTTTATCATAGTGCCGGCCCATGCGGTTTAAGATTCTGTCGCTGACGTGCTGAATCGGGATATCAAAATAGGAGCAGATATTCTCATGGGCGGCCACTGTCCGGATGAGCTTTTCATCGGTGGTATCCGGCGACCCATACAGAAATCGAATCCAGGTATCTGACGATATCTCAGCAATTTTTTCCAGAAGCCGGGGCAGGCTTTCATGTATTCGCACATTCGCCGGCAAATTCGAGGCCAGATCCTGGCCGTAGCATCCTGTATCCTGACCGATGATCACCAGTTCTTTAAAACCGGACGATATCAGATGCCGGGCTTCGATTTCAATATCAGTAATCGTTCGGCTTCTCAGCTTTCCTCTCAGTTTGGGAATAATACAATACGTACAGTGCCGATTGCATCCTTCGGTGACCTTCAGGTATGCCATTGAGGATGTCGAGGGAGTTCTTGGCGTATTATGCGTCTGAATCGGCAGACCGGCCAGCGGCGGCAGCAGGCAAAACCCCTGTTCCGGCGGATGGGTCAGTACTTCCGTAATCTCATGATATGCACCGGTTCCCAGAAAGGCGTCCACTTCCGGCAGGGATTCGGCAAGTGCTTCCCGGAAACGTTCGGGAAGACATCCGGTAACGATAAATCGTTCGCATCGCCCTGTTTTTTTAAACTCCGCCAGTTCAAGAATTTCATCCACGGATTCATCCACCGCAGACGCAATAAAACTGCAGGTGTTGACAATGATAATATCAGCAAGTGCCGGATCAGGGGTAACCGTAAAGCCCGCAGGCGTCAGTTCGCCGAGCATGATTTCACTGTCCACAAGATTTCTGGCGCATCCGAGGTTGCTCAGATAAATTGATTGATGACGGTTGATGACGGTTACTCTCCGGTAAATTTGGGTTTTCGCTTTTCGCCAAATGCGGTAAATGCTTCAAACAGGTCATTGGACGGGATGATGTTGGTGCTGATGGAAGCCACATATTTTAAGCTGTCATCAATGGATTTCCCGACACCGTAGTTTAGCACCTCTTTGGATGCCTCGACAGCCAGGGGGGCGTTTTCCGCAATACTCATGGCCAGATCTTCGGCACCCTTCATCAGTGCATCGTAATCTTTAAACACTTCATTGACCAAAAGGATTTTTTTGGCACGTTGGGCGTCAAAATGTTTTGCCGTATATGCCAGTTCCCGGGCGATGCCCTGGCCGACGATCTGCGGAATCCGTTGAAGCACGCCGACATCCGCCACCATCCCGACCGCCGCTTCCTTGAGAGAAAATTCGGCATCCGCCGAGCAGATACGGATATCACAGGCGGTGGCCATATCCAGTCCCGCGCCGATACAGTACCCGTGAATGGCGGCAATGACCGGCTTGCGACACCACTCGATGCAGCTCATGGTGTCTTGCAGGGCATAAATTTTTTTGATCAGACGCCATTTGATGCCGCCTTTCTGCTCTTTGTCCATTAATTCCGGAAGTTCCATGGCCATTTCCATCAAATCGATACCGGCCGTAAAGCAGCTGCCCTTTCCGCTGATGACAACTGCCCGGATATCCGGGTCTTTATCCAGATCTTCAAAGATCGGAATACTTTCCTTCCAGGCGGGTGGATTCATGGCATTTTTCTTTTCCGGTCGGTTAAGGTATACCCAGGCAATGGGTGGTTTTTTTTCAACAGTATAAAATTTATAGTCACTCATGTGTCCTCCTGACAGTACACTGGCTTGATATTTAAAGTAAATGGTTAAAACCGTTGATCATTTACATAATATTTTCTGTAACTATCATTGTTTTAAGAGAAAATAAAGTATGAATGGGGAAATAATTATTTTTACAGATGGCGGCATTTATAGTAAGCTTAATACCATATTGTTTATATGCAGATTTGGTTGAAAAATATAAAAAGAAGATTTTCCTGATGAATAAATTAATATTGAGTGGTGCTTTAATCATTTTATTGACCGGTTTTTTCGTTTTCTGCGCCATCGGATCAGCTGAAGTTTATCAGTATCAGGATGAAAATGGGGACTGGAGATTTACCGATACGCCGCCCCCTATGTATGATCCTGAAAACATAACACAAATGGAGGGAATGGTTGACGCGAATGTCGGGCTGAGAGATTTGAAAAAGGAACTGCATGAAGCGTATCACCCGAAAAATGGTGTAGATGCTGCTGCTATGGCAACGGTGACCGTGGCTTCTCCAGTCGGAATCGGTTCCGGATTTTTTATTTCCGACAATGGCTACCTGTTAACCAACCGGCATGTCATTAAAGGCGACATGCACCAGGTGGAAGCGGTTGATGAAGCGATAGAAGATATTGATGACCAGTTTGAAATTGCTGAAAAAGATTTCAAAATCCGTGATATACAACTGGCCAGAGAAAAAACAATTCTGGAAGAAATGAAAATATATATAGATAAAATGTCAAAAAGGTCTTCTCAAAGAGAAAAACGTGAAAGCCAATACCAGGCACGCCTGGAATATTATCAGACGATAAAAAAAGACCTTGAGCGAAAACAGGCCCTCTTTAATCGCGGTAAGAAAAAATATGAGACTAAAAAAACAGACGTTGCCACCCGGCAGGCAGTGGCCGGAGTAAACCGGAATTTTAAAATTACGCTCAAGAATAAGGAAATACTTTACGCATATCTTATCCGGGCCAGCAACGTCCATGACCTTGCCCTGTTAAAAGTCGACGGGTGCAGGACTCCCTTTATTTATCCGGCAGATATGAATCGTGTGTCCCAACGGCAGAAAGTCTGGGCCATCGGAAGTCCGCTCAATATTGCCGATACAATGAAAAACGGCACGGTGTCAGGTTTTACAGACAAATATATTCAGACCAATGCACAAATTTATCCCGGCAACAGCGGCGGACCTTTGGTGAATGAAAAAGGGCAGGTGATCGGTATCAACACGTTTAAAGAACTGACACGGAAATTTGAAGGCATGGGGATGGCCATTCCCATTGATACGGCCCTTAATGAGTTCGCAAATGAGTTGAGATAAAGAGGAGGTAAGTCGAAAAGTTCGGCTGCAATCCGGCGCGATGTAGCGGAAGGCTTTAAATTGAAAATGCCAAAGGCATTACCCACAACGCGATCAAACTTGAAACGGCTGAGACTTTACAGCTGGATGATCGGGCCGGCGGTCGACTGGGCGGCAACGCTGACATTCAGGCGGGTATCCGGCAGGTGTTCGGTGACGACCTGCAACGCTTTTTCCGGCGTGTTGTTGGTCTCACTTAAATGGGCAAGAATTACATAAGACAGCTTATCATGTATAATATCCATGAGCAGTTCCCGGGAAGATTCATTGGAAAGATGTCCGGTCCGGCCTTTTACCCGTTGCTTCACCGGCCAGGGGTAGGGACCGTCTTCCAGCATGGGCACGTCATGATTGGCTTCGAGTATTAAGCAGCAGCAGTTTTTTAGATGCTCCTTTACCATGGCCGTGGCGATTCCCAGGTCTGTTGCAATGCCGATTTTTTGTCCATTGCTCCCGATAGTGAATCCTGCCGGGTCACTGGCATCATGGGAAATTGAAAAGGGGCGGATGGTCAGGGCGTTGATGGTAAATTCCGTGCCGCAGGAGAAATTATTGATATGCTTGATGCTGCCGAGCTTTTCAGCAGCGGTATTAAATGTTGCCGATGAGATGTAAACCGGCAGGTTATATCGTCTGGCTAAAATACCCACTCCCTGGATATGGTCTGAATGCTCGTGGGAAACGATAATGGCATTAAGGTCTTCTATGCGGAGATTCCTGGACTTCATGCGGCGTTCAATTTCAACTCCGGACAGACCGGCGTCAATTAAAACGGATGTGTCATCGTCCGAAACATAGATGGAATTTCCGCGGCTGCCGCTGGCCAGCATACATATTTGCATTTTTTGAGTTACTATCTGTCTGTTTTAGAAATGAAAAGGGTATGTAGTTCGTCTTGTTTTTTTAGAGGAGTGTGAGGACAAGACATCACGATAAATGAAACATGTCAATCGCCGGGTAAGAAACCCGGCCTACTCTCTATGGGTTATTCTCTGCTATAGTGGCGCGAATCGTCACCATAAAGTTTTTTACGGTGTCATCAATTGTATTTTTCTTTATGATTCGTTCATTTACAAGGCATCCGGGATGAAGCTGTAGGTGTTTCTACCGCGATTCCCGGATAACGCAGTAAATGGGCGAATCATAAATGAAAAATTATTTGCCGGTGTGCCCGAACCCACCACTGTTGCGGTTGGTCTCCTCCAGCATCTCAACCACTTCAAACCGGGCCTGGCAGATTTTATTGATCACCATCTGCGCGATCCGGTCCCCCCGGTTGATCACATAGGGTTCTTTCCCAAAATTAATCAGTGCGATTTTTACTTCACCGCGGTAGTCCGCATCAATGGTCCCCGGAGAATTGATGATTCCAATTCCGTGTTTGACCGCCAGACCGCTCCGGGGCCGGATTTGGGCTTCAAATCCAGGGGGTAGTGAAATAGCAAAACCCGAAGGGACCAGACTGATCTCTCCGGGTTTCATCGTAGTCGGTTGCTCAACCGCCGCACAAATATCCATTCCAGCTGAATGAGGGGTCATATATCGGGGAAGAGCAATATCCGTGTCCTGATCCGGTCTGACCCGGCAGCATTTAATAACAGTGGTATCAGGCACAGGCATCAGCAATTGTCTCTATGATATGACATTCCAGGTTCATTTTAATGATTCCGTAAAAATAAAGTAGCTGGACGGGCTAAGTACATGTATTCAGAAATACGATTACGTATTTAGTCTGACATTTAACGGGCGGAGATAAACCCCGCCCCTACAGGAAATGCCTTAAATCCAATGTAGGGGAGGGCTTTATGCCCTCCCGGATAATTTTTAATGACGCCGTTATTTATCTTCCGGTTTCTTTTCGTCAGTCAAAAGGGCCTTGCGGCTCAGCTTGATTTTGCCATCTCTGGACACATCCAGAACTTTAACTTTGATGATGTCGCCTTCTTTGACAATATCACTGACCTGTTTGACGCGATAATTGGCCAGTTCGGAAATATGAACCAGTCCGTCGGTTTTGGGCTTAATCTGAACAAAGGCACCGAAATCAGTAATTTTGACGACTTTGCCTTCATAGATGGCGCCGATTTCTGGATCCATACCGATATCCTGGACAATTTGTACGGCTTTGTCACCTTCTTCTTTACTCACGGCGGCAATTTTCACAATGCCATTATCATTGATTTCAATCCGGGTATTGGTTTCATTCTGAATAGACCGGATCATTTTTCCGCCGGGCCCGATCACATCGCCAATACGTTCCGGATTGATTTGAATGGCATATACATTCGGCGCATACGGTGACATTTCATCCCTGTGGATACTAATGGCTTCCTGCATTTTATCCAGAATATGCAGCCGTCCTGCCTTGGCCTGTTCAAGGGCTTTTGAAAGGATGTCTTTGGAAAGTTCGCGAACCTTTATGTCCATCTGAAGCGCGGTAATACCGTCGGCGGTTCCGGCAACCTTGAAATCCATATCGCCGGTGTGGTCTTCATCTCCGAGGATATCCGACAGCACAACGGTTGTTTCACCGTCAGTGACCAATCCCATGGCAATACCGGAAACCGGCGCTGTAATGGGAACGCCGCCGTCCATCAGGGCCATGGACGCAGAACATACGGTGCCCATGGAGGATGATCCGTTGGATTCTAGAACTTCGGATACGATCCGGATGGTATAATCAAAATCTTCCTTGTCCGGCAGGACCTTTAAAATCGCTCGCCTGGCCAGCGTTCCATGACCGATATCCCTGCGGCTCGGGCCTCCGGCCCGTCTGGCCTCGCCAACGCTGTATGGCGGAAAGTTATAATGAAGCATAAACGATCTGTTTTCTTCACCATTTAATGTCTCGATGCGTTGCTCATCCGGACCGGAACCGAGCGTTAAAACGCCCAGTACCTGGGTTTCGCCACGGGTGAAAAGGGCGCTGCCGTGAACGCGTGGCAGCAGACCTGCTTCGCAGGCAATCGGCCGGACTTCGTCAAAGGCACGGTTATCGATGCGCTTACCCTGTTTGAGGATCATGTCCCGGCAGATATTTTTCTCCAGATCTTTGAAGACCTTGGAAACTTCTTTCTTGCGGTCCGCATAATCCTCACCCAGGCCTTCAAAAATTTCGGTTTTAAGTGCGGACAGTGCTTTGCTGCGGTCTATTTTCCCGGGAATTATTACGGTTTCTGCAATTTTTTTGCTGGCAGCCGCCGCAATTTTTTCAACCAGTTCCGGATCATGTTCTTTGGGTACAAACACCCGTTTTTCAACCCCGACACTTTCAATCAGTTTTTCCTGGATGTCAATGATGGGCTGTAATTGTTCATGACCGAAAAAAATGGCTTCCAGCATTTCCGCTTCACTGACAATGTTGCCGCCGCCTTCCACCATAGTGATACCGGTCTTTGAACCGGCCACAATCACGCTGATATCCGAAATTTTTCTTTCTTCAATGGTTGGATTGGTGATCAGCTTGCCGTCAATACGACCTACGCGAACACATGCAATCGGGCCATCAAACGGGATATCCGATATCATGAGTGCAGCGGACGCGCCGTTGAGTGCGAGGATATCCGGATCATTGACTTTGTCCATGGATAAAACCGTCACGATGATCTGGGTTTCAAAGCCGTACCCTTTGGGGAAAAGCGGCCGGATGGGCCGGTCGGTCAGACGGGCAGTGAGGGTTTCCTTGTCGCTTGGGCGACCAATCTCACGCCGGAAATAGTTTCCGGGAATTCGCCCGGCAGAATAAATTTTTTCTTGATATTCAACGGTAAGCGGTAAAAAATCTACATCAGGACGTTCATCCTTGGCAGAAACCACCGTCACAAGTGCAATGGTTTCACCATATTGAACCACGACCGCGCCGGATGCCTGTTTGGCAAGTTTTCCGGTTTGGATATTGAGTGTTTCGCCACCGATTTTAGTACTAAAAGAAAGTTCCATTTTAATTTAATCTCCTGATAAAAATCCGACGTTCAAAAGTGATGGTCTCGTAAAAAGTCGAAGATCCAAAAATAATTATTTACAATTTTAATATGTTAAGCAATCACAACAGGCCGACATTGACCTTCTTCTTCCAAATAACTCATTCATAAATATTTGAAATGATAGACAAGTTATTTTCTGATACAGTGGTGATTCGTCACCATGAAAAGCTTTTTACGACGCCATCAAAAGCCCCGGCAAAAAATTCAAGATTTTGGAGCCGCCTGAATGAGAATAAGGTATCCCTCAAACATAGGCTAACCCCTCAAACAGTGATATATTGAATATATTATGCTGAATATAAAGAAACACATCATTTCAAGGGGATAGTCGTTTAGCGTCTGAGGCCCAGCTCTTTAATAACTGATCGATAGCGATAAACGTCTTTATTTTTAACATAACTTAATAATCTGCGACGTTTGCCGACCATGATCAGCAGTCCTCTTCGGGAATGATGATCTTTTTTATGAATTTTTAAATGTTCGGTCAGATGCTTGATTCGATCGGTTAAAAGGGCAATCTGCACCTCCGGTGATCCGGTGTCGGAATCGTGAAGCTTGAATCGGTTAATGGTTTCTGTTTTCATTTGCTCTGGGATATTCACTGTTTCCTCCTCTATGGGTATATTTTCATATCTTAAATAGGGTTATATCATATTATGGATTGTGAAAAACACAACAATAATTATACCGGCCATTTTTTTCATCCGGGCTCAATATTGCAAGGAGCTGATTTTCATTATCAATAATTTTGATGAATGGGTTGCCGGTGGCGTCTCTCATATTAATTTGGGTATTCATTTGGGTATTCATTTGGGTATCAATTGGGATATCAATTCCGATATCGGTTAATGTAATGTTTTTTCCGTATTTTATTTTTTCCATTAAACTGTCATCCGCAACATGCGAAATCATCTCCGAAAGGGCATCTGACATGGGAATGATTCGATTTTTTATCGTTTCCAGTCGCTGATGTGATTCGATATCCGCTAAAGGTATTGCATCAAGGATGTTAAATCCGCCACATTCGATTCGTTTGAGTGATTTTAGATGGCCACCGCATCCAAGCGTATTCCCGATATCGGCACACAGGCTCCGGATATACGTTCCAGAGGAGCATTCCACCTCAAACCGGATTTCGGGAAGATTGATATCAATTATTTTAATATATGATATCAATACTTTCCGGGGTGGCTTAGTGACGGGCACCCCGTTTCTTGCATATTTATAAAGCGGGACGCCGTTATGCTTTAACGCTGAATACGCCGGGGGAACCTGATCAATTTCACCCTCAAACTGTTTACATGCATCACGCACAGCATGCTCTGAAACCGTGCCAATTGGGTGGTTTGCCAGAATATTGCCGGTGGCGTCCAACGTATCTGTTTCAACACCTAATTTTAAAACCGCAACATATTTCTTCGGACAGGCAAGAAAAAATCGGGAGAGACGCGTTGCCCGATTGATTGTGCAGATCATCACGCCGGTGGCCATTGGGTCAAGGGTTCCGGTGTGGCCGATTTTGGAAATGCCGGATATTTTCTTGATCCGGCTGACGACTCTGGCCGAAGTTATGTCCTGCGGTTTGTCAACGATCAAAATGCCATGGGTTTCATTCGTCATTATCTATAACACATTCTTTTTATAAATGAATAAAGCATAAGTTATAGATTTTTCGAATAATAAAAAATGGTCCGTTTTAAATCCGGCAGGGTTGTCTGAATATCAAATCCGGATGCGTTTTGATGACCGCCGCCGCCGAAAGAGGTCGCAATCGCCGCAACATTCACCGCGCCGTCCGACCGAAGACTGACATGAAAGTGGCTCATGTGTTTTTTGCCTGGCTTTCGTTTTCTTTCAAACAAAAGAGCGGCCATTTTGACGTTTTCGATCTGTTTGGCATAATTAATCAGGCCATTAACATCCTCAAGCATTGTCCCGGTCGTCTGCAGCATGTTCTGGGTAAGCGTCATAATCGAGAGTTTGCCGTTATGGGACAATTCAATGGAATCAAACAGCATATTCAGCAGCTTAATCCGGTTTAAGGAAATCGTTTCATAAATATGGTGAGCCACTTTGTGCGGAACAGCGCCTAATTGAACCATTTTATAAGATATTTCAAAAGCCTTAGGGGTTGTGTTGGCAAATTTGAAAGAGCCGGTATCCGTCATTATTCCTGTATATATGGAATAGGCCATTCCTTTGTCGATCGGCACAGTATCCATTGCTGTAATCAGCTTGTAAATCATTTCACACGTTGAAGACGCAGCCGGGTCAATATACTGCAGGTTGCCGAAACGGGTATTGGTGATATGATGATCGATATTGATAATTGTCGGGATTTTGGAGACATCTACAGCCGCATCACCGATTCGATGAAAATCAGAACAATCCAGTATAATGGCTGTGTCATATTCGGTGATATCGCCAATTGTGTCATTAATCAGGTGGAGAGACGGCAGAAATTGATAAACCGCCGGAATGGGGCTTTCATTGTAAGCCCTGACTTGTTTTTTGGATTCCTGAAGTGCAAGTCCCAGACTAATCAACGATCCGATCGCATCTCCGTCCGGATGAATATGAGACGCAATCAGTATTCGCTTACTCTTCTTCAGGTGGTTGATTATTTTTTGAATACTCATTATCTATTTTTTTCAAAACGGAATTCATGTGAAATCCGTAATCAATTGAATCATCATAATAAAATTGAAGATCAGGCATATATCGCAGTTTAAGCTTTTGTGCAAGAGAATATTTAATAAATCCCTTTGCTTTTTTAAACCCGTCAAACGCCTCTTCTTTGGTTGAGATATGATCGGAGATTACAAAATAAACCTTTGCCAGTTTCAGATCCGGCGATATCTTGATACCGGTAATGCTGACCGCTTCCAGGCGGGGATCGCTGATTGATTTCTGCAAAAGCCGGGAGAGGGCTTCATGGATTAATCCGCCGACCCGGTCGGCTCTGGCAAAGGGTTTTACGTTCATATATTCATGATCTCCATATCCGTATCGATAATTTCGGCTAATTGAAGATTGTCTATAAATTCAAAAATTTTATCTAATTTTGAGTTAATCAGACGGCGGTCGTTTCCCGCCAGCACAAATCCTATTTCCGTTCGCTGATGCACATCATTTAAACCGACTTCTGCCATTGATACGTTAAACGTATTTCGCGTACGGTTAATAATGGCCTTAACAATTTTCCGCTTTTCTTTTAACGAATGGCAAAACGCCAGCCTGAAAGTTATTTTTCCAATCCCGACTACCATGCCATAAATCCTTCATTCAGCTTTGATGGCAAAGTAAAAAGCCCAATTTCTGCGTTGCGCTGCATCCCTCATCACTGCGGAGTACGAAAAGTACGCCTCATTCTTCGTGATTTGCGACGCCTTGAACTTGAACTTTTTACTTTGCCATCGATATGGAAAGCTGATTTTTTACGGGATCTTTAACCTTTAGCCTTCGGCCTATCTTCTTATACCGGCATGGTCGGTTGGACCTCTTCAAGATGATAACACTCGATGATATCGCCGACTTTAATGTCATTATAATTTTCAATGAGAATGCCGCATTCGTAATTTTGGAGAACTTCTTTTACGTCATCCTTAAATCGTCGTAAGGTGGCTACTTTGCCATCATAGGTGACAATACCGTCTCTGATGAGTCGGACCTGAGCGCCTCTTTTGATTTTTCCGCTGGTTACATAAGATCCGGCAATGGTGCCAATACTGGGCACATGAAATGTTTCCCGAACCTCCGCCTCGCCCATCACTTTTTCTTCAAATTTTGCGTCCATCATGCCGACCATGGCATCTTTAATGTCCTTGATGGCATTGTAGATGATATCATAATACCGGATATCAACGTTTTCTTCTTCGGCAATAAGGGCCACCTTGGCTGTGGGCCGGACATTAAAGCCTAAAATGATAGCATTTGACACCGCTGCCAGGGATATATCTGATTCGTGAATCGGGCCGACAGCAGAATGGATGACACCGATCTGAACCTCATCAAAGGACAATTTGATCAGCGAATCCTTGATGGCTTCGATGGACCCCTGAACATCTGCTTTGATGATAATATTCAGGTCTTTGACTTCACCTTCCATCAGCTTTTCGTACAGCTTTTCAAGGCTCATCCGGCTGGTCCGTGCAAGTTCCTTGGCGCGTTGCTTTTGAAGCCGATGTTCACTGACCTGTTTGGCATCCTTCTCCGCCGCCATGACGTGGAGTTCATCGCCTGCCATGGGAACACCGGACAGGCCGACGATTTGTACGGGAATGGACGGACCGGCTTCTTTGATCTGAGTGCCCATATCGTCGTACATGATTCTGATTTTTCCATAATAATTACCGCAGACAACCGGGTTCCCTATTTTAAGGGTTCCTTCTCTGACCAAAACGGTTGCCACCGGGCCGATTCCGGTGTCCAGTCTGGATTCAATAATGTGTCCGGTTGCGAGCTTGTTTGGGTTTGCTTTTAATTCAAGGACTTCAGATTGAAGCAGAACCATTTCCAGGAGGTCGTTGATGCCGATCTGTTCCTTAGCAGACACATTGACAAAAATGGTTTCTCCGCCCCAGTCTTCCGCAGCCAGTCCTTTTTCGGCCAGCTCCCGTTTGATCCGTTCCGGTTCAGCTTCTGGTTTGTCAATTTTGTTTACCGCGACAATAATCGGAACGCCAGCGGCTTTGGCGTGGTCAATGGCCTCAATGGTCTGGGGCATGACACCGTCATCTGCAGCTACAACCAGAATTACAATGTCGGTAACCTGGGCACCGCGGGAACGCATAGCGGTGAAGGCTTCATGGCCGGGTGTGTCTAAGAAAACAATTTCACCGGTTTCATGTTTTACATGATAGGCACCGATATGCTGGGTAATACCGCCGGCCTCCACTTCAGTAATTTTTGATCGGCGAATAACATCTAAGAGAGATGTTTTTCCATGGTCTACATGGCCCATAATGGTGACCACCGGCGGACGGTGAAGCAATTGATCGGGAGAATCCACTTCCGTTTTTATGACGGTTTCTTCTTCAAAGGTTGCTTTTTCCAGCTCAAATCCGAATTCCGTTGCGACCAGGCAGGCGGTGTCATAATCAATGGTTTGATTGACCGTGACCATCATGCCCATGCCCATCAGTTTGGCAATCAGTTCGTTGGCTTTTATGCCCATCCGTTTGCCGAGGTCTGCCAAAACAATTGTATCATCAATTTTAAAACGGCGCTTAATAGCCTTGGGGATGGTAATTTGTGTTTTCTGACCGCCGCCAGTCGGAGCGGATTTGAATCTTTTTCGACCCTTTCGGGACCGGCCGGAGCTCTTGTCGTAAAGTGCGGAGCCTTCGACCACGGCTTTTCGCCTTGACGGGGACTTTATTTTTTTGGATTTTTTGAGATCAACAATCTCTTCTTCAATTTTCTTTTTGCGGCCTTTCTTTTTAGCGCCGGGTTCGGGCGGCGGCGGTGCTACTTGAACCGGTTCAACGGCAACGGACCTTTTTCTGTTATTCTTGATGCCTTTTTTATTTGTTTTCTGCGCATCCTTAGCTGGTACCGGAGTTTTAGTTCTTTTCGGTTCAACCGGTTCTGTCGGCATGCTGATGATTTTAGCCGGTATATTTTTTTTGACCTTGCGTTTTGGCACTGATGTGGCCGCTGGTTTTTCTTTGGCTTTTTTTACTTCATCCGGTTTTACTTTGTCTGGTTTTACTTCATCTGGTTTTACTTCTTCAGACATATCCTGTATTTCCGGCTCTGTTTCCACTTCACCCTTTTCAGCAGGGTCTTCTATTTCTGACTCTGTTGGAACAGCTTCCGCCACCGGCAGTTCGTCGTCAGTCTTTTCAACCGCCGCCGCTTTTTTTGCTTTTGGCGGAGCGGGTTCCAGTTTTTTTTCCGGCTTTTTTTTCGGAGTTTTTTTGGCTTTTTTCTCAGTTTTTGTTTTCGGGGGAGCCGGCTCTTTAATGCTCTCGGTTCCTTCTTTGTCGGAAACCTCAAGTGTTTCAAGTACTTCCGGTTCAATCGGTGTCTTGACAAGTTTTCGCCGTCGTCGAATAACGTCGGGTTTTATCCGCTTGTCTTCAACTATTTCTTCCGGGTCTTTAGTTCCGAAAAGCGATTGTTTGATTTGCTCTATAACGGTCTCATCCAGCGAGGACATATGACTTTTGACTTCAATGCCTATCTCCTCTATTTTTTCCAGGAGCGCTTTATTCTCCAGATTAAGTTCTCTGGCGAGTTCATATACTCTGACTTTTGCCATCCATCCCCCTCGTTTATCCATCAAAAACCGGGATCGTTATTTTTATCTTTATTATTAATAAATTACTTAATAATATCTTTGGGTTATTCCGCTATCTGTTCTTCATCAGAGTCAGCCTCAGATTCATCAATTGGATCTGTGTCCTTAATGTCAGCGGATTCATCGTCTTTTGAAGCCTCTTCTTCAGAATCTGTCACTTCCAAAGTATCGTCTTCATTGTTTTCAGGATCTATGTCTTCCAGAGCCTCTTTTTCATTCCCGACGTTATTGAGCGCCTGTTTTGCCTGTTCTATTAGTTCGCTTGCGTCTTCATTGGCAATTCCGGCAACTTCTGCGAGTTCTTCTGCAGAAACTTTTGCCAGATCCTCCACTGCAAAGAAACCTTCCTTGAACAGGATATCAGCGAGGATTTTGTTCATTGCCGGCAGTTCCATTATCGCATCCCGGCCTTTTTTGATGCTGTTATCGTAATCGGTCAGGCTTTTTACGTCAAGGTTCCAACCGGATAGTTTAGATGCAAGTCGGACATTCTGACCGCCGCGTCCAATGGCGATAGACTGGGCCTCATCCGGAACAACCACTTCCATGCTGTGGTTGACTTCATCGATGATCACCCTGGAGACTTCCGCCGGGGCGAGCGCGTTGCAAACAAATTTTGCCGGGTCAATATGCCAGGGAATAATATCTATTTTTTCACCTTTGAGCTCCTGAACCACGCTTTGAACCCGGTTCCCCTTAACGCCGACACATGCCCCGATCGGATCGATATCCGGATCACTTGAGCTTACTGCTATTTTACCGCGGCTTCCGGCTTCCCGGGCAGCCCCGACAATACTGACAATTCCTTCATTGATTTCAGGGACTTCCGTTTTAAACAGGTTGATCAAAAAAGCGGGATGCGTTCTTGAAAGGACCACCTGAGGCCCCCGGCTTTCTTCAAGTACTTTAACGATATAGGCCCTGATTCTGTCTCCCCGTCTGTAACTCTCACCCTGTATTTGTTCCCTTTTTGGGAGAACCGCTTCTGCCTGGCCCAGGTTGACAATAATTTCATTCCGGGTTGTTCGTTGAACAATCCCATTGATGATTTCACCCTGGCGCTCGACAAAGCTTTTGTATATTGCGTTTCGTTCCGCGATTTTGAGTTTTTGTATAATTACCTGTTTGGCGGATTGAGCAGCAATTCTGCCGAAGGTCGTGGTATCCATTTTGGTTCCGAGGCTGTCGCCAATCTCACATTCAGGGTCTAATTTCAGCCCTTCTTTCATGTTAACTTGAAAATCCGGTTCCGTCACCTTTTCGACGACCTCTTTAAATTGGAATACTTCAAGTTCACCGGTTTTATCGTTGTATTGAATTTCAATGTCGATCTTGTTACCGAATTTCTTTTTGGCGGCTGAGCGCAGGGCTTCTTCCAATGCCTTTACCAGAATGTTAAATTCAATACCTTTATCCCGGCTAACCTGCTCAATCACACGTTTCATGTCTGTTATAAGCATTTGTTATCTCCGTCATAATTGACAAGCCGTGCTTTAATAATATCCTGATAAGGGATAGACACAGTATCTTGCTCAGTCTTCAACTGTACGCTTGATGCTATAATCCCAGACAGGATCCCTTTGAATTTTTTTTGACCGTTGATGGGTCGGGCGATTTTTATTTTTGCCAGTTGTCCTTTAAATTTTTCAAAATCAGGCAGTTTTGATAAGGGGCGATCAATACCGGGAGAAGAAATTTCCAGTGTATAAGAATCATCTGTTCCAAGTTTGAGATCCAGAATGTCTCCCAGCTGGGAACTGATTAAAGAGCAGTCGCCCAAGGTGACGCCACCCGGTTTATCAACATAAAGCCGGAGCACTCGACCGCCGATCTCTTGTTGGTATTCCACATGAATTAACTCCATGCCCTCAACATTGCATATCGGCTCAGCCAGTTCCCAGGCAACAGGTATCACTTCCGATTGATCCGTAATTGCAACAGCCTTTTCAGGCAGTGCCGGTGTTTCGGTTCTGGTTCCCCTCTTTTTTTTATATACTTTTGCCAATATTCTGTCTTTCGTTTAAAAAATAAAAAACGGGCATTTATGCCCGTTCCATCAAACCGTTCAGATCATTTGTTCTTTATCGCACCTTTTCAACCCGAATGGGCTTACAAGTTTTTGGAGCGGGCAACGAGATTCGAACTCGCGACACCAAGCTTGGGAAGCTTGTACTCTACCAACTGAGCTATGCCCGCATCCATAGCCGTAATAAACTAATCGAAAAATATAGCGATGTCAATATTAAAATTTAATTAACTGCTGTGTTGTATATCTATTTGTATTCACAGGGTAAAGGTAAGGAAGAAGCGGTGGGTCAGTCCAGCATTGCCCGGATCTGCTTTAGTTCGGACTTGATGTCTTCGAAGGCGGTTTGCGGGACGGGGTCTGATTTTTGTTTATTGTTGTTTTTTAAAAACTTTTTTGCACCTTCAATGGTAAATTTTTTTTCATAAAGTAAATGCTTGATTTTTAATATAGATTCAACATCAACTTTACGGTAAAGCCGCTGGCCGGATTCGGTCCGTTTGGGTGATATGATGTTAAACTCAGATTCCCAGAATCTGAGAACATAAGCTGCCAAATCAGTAATAGCGGTGACTTCGCCGATCTTGAAATACAGCTTATCCGGGATTGTGGTCCCTGGAGGTATCTGGATCTCCATGGTCGCAAACAACCTGTTAAGGTTTTAGACCGGCAGTGTGGCGTTAAACTGTTGGATAATCCGGTCTGTCAGTTGTTGGTGGACAAGATTGATCTGCTTATCGGACAACGTTTCCGTAAAAGAGCGATAAACAATTCGTAATGAAATACTTTTTTTGCCGTCTGGAATTGGTTTTCCACTGTATACATCCAGTACGCTGATGTCTTCCATAAGTTTTTCTTTGAAAAACCCAACCTTTGCTAATATGTCACCTGCTTGCACATTGTTGTCAACAATTAAGGTGATGTCCCTGTCGGTAAAAGGAAATTTGGGGATCGGAACAAACATTTTTGTTTTCGTTAAATTCGAAATAAATGTGTTGATATTCAGTTCAAAAATAAATGCCGGTTGCTTAATGTTGAAATTGTTTAAAATTATGGGAGCCAGTTCCCCGATAAGACCGAAGGGTTTGTCATTAAAGAGAATTTGAGCGGTGTGACCGGCCTTTGTATAACTACATAACGCATCTTCCATTTTTGAGAAAGAGATGCCTTCCAATCCGAAAGAATGGAATAAGTCTTCAAGAATGCCTTTTAAGTCATAGAAATCGCATGAAACCGGTTTGTTGTGCCAGGTCATGTTAAATCGTGAGCCGGTCCAGAGGCCAGCCAGCATTTCCGTCTCTGTCGGTTGTTGGGCCTGGCCGTTGCTGATAAAAATTTTTCCCAGTTCAAAAAATTTCAGGTCTTTGATTTGATGGGAAAGATTGTGGTGCATAGCTTCCAGCAGGCCGGGGATCAGAGACGTCCGCATGACGGATTGCGCCTCGGAAATCGGATTTAAAATTTCGAGCAATCGTCGCCGTTCATCATTTTCGGCAAGATTTAAGCGGTCGCAGGCATCTTTTCCAATAAAACTGTAGGTAATGGATTCTGAAAAACCATAACCGGCCATTACATCTTTAATTTGATCTTTGATTTGACTCGACTGGTTAGGAAGATTCGTAACCCCTGAGATTTTGGGAAATGTTGTTTTGATATTATTATAACCCCACAACCGGGCCACTTCTTCCATCAGGTCCTCCGGGCGACTGACATCGACCCGGAATGTCGGTGCTAAGACAGAAAGTATGTCTGCGTTTTTGATTTCAATCTTAAATTCAACCGAGCGAAGGTAATCTGCAATTTCTTTTTGATTCAGGTCCGTTCCGAGATATTTATTGGTTTTGGTCACGCTCAAGGATATTGCGTTTGCAGATGATGGCAATGGATGTTCGTCGATGATGCCATCAATTAACTGACCGTTTCCAATTTCAGCAATGAGCTGTGCCGCCCGGTTCAGGGCAGTAATGGTTCCATCAGGGTCCACACCGCGTTCAAACCGGTGCGTTGCGTCTGTATTTAAAGTAAGATGTTTAGCTGTTTTTCTGATGGAGATTGGGTTGAAATAGGCACTTTCAAGCAATACCCGTGTTGTGGTATTTTCAATTTCTGAATTCATGCCGCCCATGACACCGGCCACTGCCACCGGTTTTTCACCGTCGCAGATCATCAATGTGGTGTCATTGAGGAGGCGTTCTTTGCCGTCTAAAGTTGTAAAGACTTCTTTGTTATGCGCTGTACGGACAACAATACGGTTTTCAGCGAGCTGGTCAAAATCAAATGCATGCAACGGCTGCCCCTGTTCCATCATCACAAAATTGGTAATATCCACAATGTTGTTGATCGGTTTTAATCCGATGGATAACAGCCGGTCCTGAAGCCAGAACGGGGAAGGACCCACAGTGATATCGGTTATCAGCCGGGCGGTATATCGGGGACACAAATCCGCATTATTAATGGTCACGGAAGTGTGATCCGTAATTCGGCCGGAGGCTGGGGGCAGATTGATTTCAGGCAGGCTGACCGGCTGGTCAACCATTGTTGCCACTTCTCTGGCAATGCCAATAAAGCTCAGGCAGTCCGGGCGATTTGGGGTTAAGTCGATTTCAAGTACGGTGTCTGCAAGATTTAAGGCCGTGTTTAGGCAAATCCCTTCCTCCGGATTATCGCTGAGTATCATTAAGCCGGATGTATCTATTCCCAGTTCGAGTTCGGCTTCACTGCACAACATGCCCTCGGAGGTTTCGCCGCGGATGGTGCTTTTTTTAACAGCAAGGCCGCTTGGCAGGATGGCGCCGGGCAGGGCACATGGAACCTTCATGCCTGCTTTTGCATTTGGAGCCCCGCAAACCACTGAAATTATTTGTTCACCAATGCTGACCTGGCATAGGCGCAGTTTGTCTGCGTTGGGGTGTGGGGCTACTTCGATGATGCTCCCAACAACCACGGAGTCAAGATACTGGAATCTTTCGGTAACACCTTCAACTTCCATGCCGGCCATGGTCAGTTTCTCGGCCAGTTCAGTTGTGGGGATATTAACAGGTACGTATTGTTTTAACCAGTTGAGACTGATTTTCATTTTAAAACTGCCTTAGAAATCTGTAGTCGCTTTCAAAAAACATCCGGAGATCATTTATCCCGTATTTCAACATGGCCAGGCGTTCGACGCCCATTCCGAATGCGAAACCGGTGTATTGGCTGGTGTCGTATCCAACATTTTCAAAAACCGCCGGATGAACCATTCCACATCCCAGAACCTCAAGCCATCCTGTGTTGGAGCACACTTTACACCCTTTACCCCGGCAAATGACACAAAGAATGTCAACTTCAGCACTGGGTTCTGTAAACGGGAAATAGCTTGGCCGGAACCGGAGGCTGATTTGTTCATCAAATATTTCATGAATAAACGCTTCCAGAACCCCTTTTAAATCTCCAAACGACACATGCTCGTCAACCAGAAGACCTTCCACCTGGTTGAACATAGGGGTATGGGTGAGGTCGGAGTCACATCGGTAAACTTTGCCGGGGGCCACTATTCGGATAGGAGGCGCATGCTGTTCCATGATGTGGACCTGAATCGGAGAGGTATGGGTCCTTAGAACAATGTTGTCCGATACATAAAATGTGTCCTGCATATCCCTTGCCGGATGGTTTTTGGGGATATTCAGTGCTTCGAAATTATAGTAATCGGTCTCTATCTCAGGACCTTCGGCAATATCAAAACCCATTCTTGAAAATATGCTGCATATGCGCCGGGTAATATGGGTGATCGGATGAAGGGTTCCCTGTGGTGACGGTCGACCGGGCAATGAAACATCAATGGCGTTGAATCCGTCATTTTTGGTTTTCGTTTCTAAGTCGGCAAAGGCCTTTTCAAATGCGTTTTCAAGTTCTTTTTTAGCGATATTGGCTTGCTTTCCGGCATCCGGCCGTTCTTTGGCCGGGAGTTGGGAAATATTTCTTAAAAACAAAGTAACAAGCCCCTTTCGGCCAAGGTATTTGACGGAAAGGGACTTGATTTGTTCGATGTCGATAGCTTTCGCAACTGATTCAAGCGCTTCGGCTTTGATCTGTTCTATACGATTTTCCAATTTTAGATACTCTGCAGATGAGACGGATTTTCGTCAGTCGTATGGATATAGTTAATTAATAGCAGTTGCTTTTGTCGCCAGTTGAGAGAACGCACCCGGGTCGGATACTGCCAGCTCTGCTAAAATTTTTCGATCAATATCAATTTCAGCCTGCTTTAAACCATGAATGAATTTACTGTATGAAATGTCATTCATGCGCGCGCCGGCATTAATTCTGGCGATCCATAATTTGCGAAAATCCCGCTTGCGTGCCTTACGGTCACGGTAGGCATACATAAGCGCCTTGTCAACCGCATCCGCTGCGGTCCGGTATAGTTTACTCCGACCGGCGACAAACCCCTTGGCCAGTTTTAAGACTTTTTTTCTCCGTCTTCTTGCTTTAAATCCTCTTTTTATTCGCATGATCCATCTCCTTAGATGTCTATATATTACCCGTTCGGAAGCAGGCGTCTGATTTCTTTCATGTTGCTACTGTCTGCAACCTGCGCCTGCCTCAATGACCGTTTCCGTTTCCGGGATTTTTTGGTCAGAATATGACTTGCATGGGATTTTGAAAATTTATATTTACCGGTTCCGGTTTTCCGGAATCGTTTTGCTGCAGCTCTGTTTGTTTTAATTTTTGGCATAACCATACTCCTTCGACATTGAATTGTAATCGAGGGTGTTTGATAATTATAAATTTATTTATCTGTTATTTATCTATACTTATCTTTGTGGGCCTTATGCATGAATTTTACTTATGTATAAGGTGAGATTTTGACCCTCAAAATTTCATTTTTAATTTTTTGATATAGCGGGTGATTCGGTATTAAGCAAAATTTTTTGCCCAGATCAACTCTTTTTATTTATTTGTTCAAAATATATTAAAAATACAAAACACATATGGCGCGGACGGCTGTATCCGCGCCATTTTGTATTTTATTTTTTATGAAAAGCAGATTTTGGCTAATGCGCTGAAGCGTATTGCAGGCAGAATGTGCTTATATCGACAAAAAATATCCTGATTTGTGTTAAGAACAATTCAGATAAATTTATTTGGGTGCCAGAATCATATGCATGATGCGGCCTTCCATTCTGGAACTCTGTTCGACCACTGCATATTCTTTGGTGTCTTCAGCGATTTTGGCGAGCAGTTCCCGGCCTTTCTGGGTGAGGGTGATTTCACGTCCCCTGAAGACAACCGTCACTTTTACTTTGTTTTTTTTCCCAATAAATTTTTCAATACGGCCGATTTTAATTTCCAGATCATGCGTATCCGTCTTGGGGCGGACTTTTATTTCTTTAACTTGGAAGGTTGTCTGTTTTTTTTTGGCCTCCTGCAATTTTTTTGTCTGTTCGTATTTAAAGCGCCCATAATCCATTATTTTGCAGACAGGAGGGTCTGCATTCGGTGAAATTTCAACCAGATCCAAGCCGGATTCCTCGGCTGAAGCAAGTGCTTCCTGAACGGTGATGATTCCGAGTTGGTTGCCGTCCGGGTCAATGACACGAACTTCTCTGGCCCGGATGTCCCTGTTGATTTTGGTCTGGTTGCCGCTACCGCTTTGTCTTTGCTTAGCTATTCTTGCACCTCCTGATTTTTTTGTTAAAAAAAATATAATCCGATGTACAATCGTTTTTGATTGCCGTATATCTTAATATCTTTATTTATAAAATACGCAAGCAAAAGTAACTATTTTAATAATGATGATAATCATCATC
>JAGGYV010000279.1 GCA_021162325.1 Desulfobacteraceae bacterium
GGTATTTTATCGATGATTACGAGGCCCATATAAAAGAAAAGCGATGTCCCGCGTTGATGTGCCGTCCGCTGATTGCATATTACATCGATCTTGAAAAGTGTGCCCGTGGCTGTGATGCCTGTGTGGGATGCTGCCCGGTGGAGGCGGTTTTTAACACCAAAAATCGAAAAAAAGGGATTGATCAGATTTTGTGCGTCAAATGCGGTGAATGTCTGGTGGCCTGTCCGCCGGAATATGATGCCATCATCAAAGTATCCCCCCCGGAACTGGCACCCATTATAGAACGCCTGCCGGAACCTGTTAAAAAGGCATAAGGCAATGATTACAATTCTGGTAGACAATAAAAAACTGACGGTCAAAGCGGGAACAAATCTGCTGAAGGCCTGCCTGGACCATGATATTTATATCCCCAATTTATGCTATGTTGAGGGAATGGATCATCCGCCATCCTCCTGCCGCTTATGTTTCGTCGAAATTGAAGGAGAAAAACACCCCATCCCGTCATGTACTGTAACGGTTGCCAGGGAAATCATTGTAAAGACGGATACACCCGGCGTGCGGCAGCTCCAGAAGGCGGCCCTTCAACTTCTTTTATCAGTGCATCATGTGGACTGCCGAAACTGCGCGGCCAATAGAAAATGTGGCCTGCAAAAGATCGCCAAGTTTTTGAACGTTGGATTAAAAGCCAGGCATCTGGACCATTTCCTCAAGGAAATGGAAATTGATCAACGGCATCCTTTTCTTGATTATTATCCGAACCGGTGCGTGCTTTGCGGCAGGTGTGTTCATGTTTGCCGAGAGAAAAACGAACAGGCGCAGTTAACCTTTGCCAACCGGGGTTTTGATACGGTCATCAGCTTTTTTATAAAACCGGGGGAATCTCCCCTTCAATGCGATACTTGCCGGGCCTGTATCGAGGCATGCCCGGTCGCGGCAATTCTACCTAAAATTTCGAATTAGCCAAAGTTTTAAGGATCACCTGGAAAAAATGAATAAACCCGCCCGGCCTAAAATAAAAAGGGCGTTTACCGGTGCATGGAAAGACAAAAAAGGACGGGTTGAGACATACGGCGGATTACGCGCAGATTACCGCCCTACGCGTACTGATATGTGTGGCCCTTAAAGGGAAAAGCAGGAGAAAATTCTAAATGTATTTTCCGATTGCCGACATCGAATTAAATCCGTTTATACCGCCTGCTGTCGCTTTTATTATTTCATTTTTTACATCCATGGGCGGCGTATCCGGTGCATTTCTGATTTTACCCTTTCAGGTCAGTGTTCTCGGCTTTACCACCCCGGCAGTCAGTGCTACCAATCAGCTTTTTAACATCGTTGCCATTCCCAGCGGCGTGTATCGTTATATTCGGGAAGGCCGCATGGTGTGGCCCCTGACATGGGTCGTTATTATCGGAACATTACCCGGCGTATTCATTGGAGCCATCCTGCGCGTTCAATATCTTCCGGATCCCAGAAATTTTAAGATGTTTGCCGGGTTCGTGTTGCTTTATATCGGGGCCAGACTGCTGAAAGATCTTCTAAAAAGAAAAAATTCGGAAAACAATACGGTTTCCGCTGAAGAACAATTTCAACAACTGGTTCAATCATATCAACCAGAACCGGGCCAGAGACTGAAACAGAGGCAATTACCAAAAGTCATTATCAAAAAATTCAATCTATCTCATATTGTTTATGCGTTTTATGGTCAGGAATTCGATATCAATACGCCCGGCATCATCGCGCTCTGCTTTATTGTGGGAATTATCGGCGGTGTATACGGAATCGGCGGCGGAGCGATCATTGCGCCGTTTTTTGTCAGTTTTTTCGGCCTTCCGATTTATACCGTGGCCGGCGCTTCATTGATGGGAACATTTGTCACATCCGTTGCCGGTGTTATATTTTATCAGGCCATCGCACCTTTCTATCCTGATGTGGCTGTCGCACCGGACTGGGCGTTGGGATTTCTGTTCGGTATCGGCGGTTTTGGCGGCATGTATTGCGGGGCAAGACTTCAGAAATTTGTTCCCGCAAAAAGAATCAAGTGGATACTGGTTGTCTGCCTGCTGTTCGCTTCGGCTAAATATATTTTTGATTTTTTAAAATAACCCAATTATAGTTTAAAAATCCTTCAACTTGCTAAAATCGATTCAGATTCCGATGGCAAAGAAAAAAGGTATCTTCTCAAAAAGTTCGGGCACGCTTTACATTGTGAAACGTTACTGGATTCCCGCCTTCGCGGGAATGACGAGCAAAAGGCTATTGCCATGGATTGTCATTCCCGCGAAGGCGGGAATCCAGAGTGTAATGCCCGGACTTATTGAGATGTTACGAAAAAAGTTCCAAATAACTCCATAATGGACGGTGGGATAAATCGTAGGTCGGATTAGCGCGTAGAGCGTAATCCGGCAAATTTTATGGTCCGGTTTGACAGAATTCTTTTTTTGTGGATTACGCGCTGACGCGCTAATCCACCCTATTATGGAGTGTAGCGAAATACTTTATCAACCAATAAAGAGGAAAATCTCATGTCCTT
Organism: Desulfobacteraceae bacterium; assembly: GCA_021162325.1. GTDB lineage: Bacteria > Desulfobacterota > Desulfobacteria > Desulfobacterales > Desulfosalsimonadaceae > SURF-3. Next base: position 2,531 of record JAGGYV010000279.1, read on the forward strand.
AGTAACCGCAAACAAGCTGGAAAAAACATATCAAATCGATGATATTTCAGTGGACGCCATTCGCGGGGTGAATTTTACTATTGAACCGGCGTCTTTTGTTTCATTTGTCGGGCCGTCGGGCAGCGGGAAAAGTACGCTGCTCAATATGATTGGCTGTCTTGATCCGCCGACAAACGGGTCTTTAAACGTCGTCGGCCAGGACATTACCCGTATGAATCGGAATCAGGCCGCGCGTTTTCGGGGTGAGCACATCGGTTTTGTGTTTCAGGACTTTAACCTGATACCGGTATTAACGGTCTTTGAAAATGTGGAATATCCTTTGCTCATGGTACAGAATCGTCCACCCAAAGAGCGAAAAAAACGGGTGAATGACCTGCTCGAAGCTGTCGGTATGGGGGAGCAGGGCGATAAATACCCCAGCCAGATATCCGGCGGCCAAAAACAGCGGGTTGCTGTTGCCAGGGCTTTGGTGACCAGTGCCAGCCTGATCCTGGCCGACGAACCCACTGCAAACCTGGATGGAGAGACGGCCAACCGGATTATCAACCTGATGAAAAAAATGCGGGATGAATTTAAGACCACCTTTATTTTTTCCACCCATGACCCGAAAGTGATGAAAAACGCGGAAATCATTTTTACGCTTGAAGACGGGTTGCTTTTGCAACGGCAAACCAATAACGGGTGGGGCGCATGAATAATATAATTAAAATTGCCGCCCGAAACCTGCGGCGGTATTCGCGACGGACGTTGCTGACTTCCGCATTAATTACGCTGGGCGTGGTGGCAGTGCTGCTGTTTATTGCCATCACCGGATCATTTAAAGAAATGATGGTCGGCCAGATCACGGACGCCATGCTCGGCCATATACAGGTCCACCGTAAAGGATACCTGGCTTCCATTGACAACCTGCCGCTCAATCGTAACCTGAACCAAAAACAGGTGGCAAAGGTGGAAGAAATTTTAAACAATATAGATGCGGTGGAATCCTTTTCCATGCGGATTAAACTTGGGGCTATGTTCAGTAATTACACGGAAACCACCAATATCCGCCTAAATACGATTATCCCCGAACAGGAGGTCAGGACCGTTCCACTACTTCCTGAGCGCATTATTGAAGGCCCCCGAAAAGACGTTTTATTGCAAAAAGGGGAGATCCTCGTCCCTGAACTGATTGCCAAAGGCATGAAAGTGAAAGTGGGAGACAGTGTCGTGCTGGTAGCCA
>JAGGYV010000087.1 GCA_021162325.1 Desulfobacteraceae bacterium
ACCGATCCCGGCCGTCCGGACCGGAAAGGATTTCTTTTGTCTGTAGGGGCCACTAAAGGCAGGAATTTGTTTGAGGGGATGATCCTTACGGCCAAATATTTTTTTGATGCAGTGGGTGCGGACTATCATGGTGATTTAAAATACTGGCGGATTGAAAATTTTGGCGACATGAAAAAGCATAAGACCGTGATGGCAGACATTGAAAAAGAAGTGGACCGCCTGGAACCAATGCTCAAACGCAAAAAAATACTGTTCGCCTGTCGGGAAAATGCCACACGCAGCCAGATGGCAAAGGCCTTTGCCCGCTACCATGCCGGCGGTGAAGTTGATGTATCCAGCGCAGGCAGTCTGCCTGCAAAAAATATTAACCCCGTCATGGAAGAGTCCATGCGCGAATCCGGTATTGATGTGGCATTTGAAAAGCCGTGTTCCATTGATGATGCTGTGGCCAGGACCCGACCGGATATGATTATCACCATGGGATGTGGTGAAGCATGCCCGTTTATTCCCGGTGTGGAATATGAAGACTGGGATCTGCCGGATCCGGCGGGAAAGCCCATTGCGTTTGTCAGAAATATTCGTGATGAAATTGAGAAGAGAGTAAAAAATTTAATCGAAAAGCTGTGATGGTTTTGTAAAAAGTTTTTTATGGTGACGAATCACCACTGTATCGGCAAATAAACTTATTCATCATGTCAATAGTTTACGAATACGTTTATTGGGAAGCTTTTTATGGTGACGTGTCACCATTATATAAGAAAATAACTTATCTATCATTTTAAAAAATTATGGATGAGTTATTTGGAAAATTTCACTTTTATTACGACCTTAAAAAAAGGGAAGGGGCATATGCCGGAAAATATAAATTATAAACTCGAGTCAATAGGTATGATAAGAACACCCTATCAGAATAATGCACCGTATCAGCCGGTTGATGCAGATGGGGAAGAGTTTTATGCCATCATCGATCATAAGTATGTCGAAGGCCTGAGTGATCTTAAGAAATTTAATTATATTTATCTTATTTTTTATGCGGATCGTATAAGCCGTGAAGTGGAAATGATGGTCTCCCCTCCATGGGCGGATGGGAAAAAAGTAGGCATTTTTGCGAGCCGGTCTCCGGTTCGGCCCAATCCTCTTGGATTAAGCATTGTTCGCATTAAAAAGATTGTTGAAAATAAAATTTATACTTCGGGACTGGATGTGTTTGACAAGACGCCTTTACTTGATATTAAACCGTACATAAAAGATCTTGATAACAAAGACAATGCTAACTATGGGTGGGTTGCGGAAATGGATGATATGGCGCATCTCAGTTTGCACATTAAGGGCATTCCTCATGACTATTGATCGGAAAGGTCGTCAATTAGACTTGATGGCTTCGTAAAAAGTCCAAATTCTTTGTTGCGCTACATCCTTCGTTTCTTCAAAGTACGCTAAGTACGAATCATCACTCAGGATTTGCGCGCCTCGCCAGTTTTATGCGATTGGTGGAGCTTTTTCCTTTGCCATCGAAATCTGACTTTTTACGAGCTTGTCAGACTTTATAATAAATTAATTCAGGATCGGCTATGCCCCGCAACGATATCGGATTTGATGAAGCCATACGGCTGACGATGCTTCATTCTACAGCCATCGGAACAGAGATTCTATCTGTACTCAAGGCGGCAGGAAGCGTGGCGGCACGGGATATTTTAGCCGTGGTTGATTCCCCGTCCGTTGACGCATCGCTCAAGGATGGGTATGCCGTGATATCAAGAGATGTCGCGAATGCATCGATTGAGAAGCCGGTCAGATTGTCAATGGTTGACACTGTGGCTGCAGGAGGTACTTCCGGGCAGCATCTAAATCCGGGCGAAACAATTCGTATTTTGACCGGAGCCCCCTTACCGAATGGGGCACAGGCTGTTTTAATGGAAGAATTTACATCCCGTGTCGGCGATGTTATTTATGCCCATGCAGATGCCAGGCCCGGTAGAAATGTACTGGAAAAAGGCGCAGATGTGGGGATCGGTCAGGTGTTGGTAAAGTCTGGGGATGTCATGACCCCGCAGCGTATCGGATTGATGATTGCCGGGGGTGTTTCCGACGTTGAGGTGTATAAAAGACCTAAAATTGGTCTGCTGGCAACCGGTAGCGAAGTTATTCTGCCGGGTCATGCTATGTCGCCGGGTAAGGTCTATGCGAGTAATGTCGGGCTTCAGTCCGCCTGGCTGACCCTGCTGGGCTTTGATGTTCGGGTTTTGTCGGAAATCGATTCTGTTGAGCGGATTTCAGCCGCAATTGTGGATTTGAGTAAAATATGTGATGTGATCATTACTTCCGGCGGCGCATGGAAGGGCGATCGGGATTTGGTCGCAACGGTGATTGATGGCCTGGGGGGTAAAATGGTATTTCACCGCGTGCGTCTCGGGCCCGGAAAAGCATCGGGAATGGCGTTTATAAAAAATAAAAAGATTTTTTGTCTCTCGGGGGGCCCTTCGTCAAACATGTTCGGATTTGTCATGATTGTGCTTCCGGCATTATTTAAAATGTCAGGAACTGACCGGGGTCCGTGTTTATTTTTGAAGGGCATACTTGAAAAAGATATTACCGGCCAGGCAAACTGGACCAATCTGGTTCAGTGTGATATCACAAAAACCGGGTTGGACGATAAGCATGGATTGGATATTTTACTTTGCCCCCGGAAACTGAAAAGCCGCCTGCGTGCCATGGCGACCAGCCACGCGATTGTTGTGATTCCGGAAGGCGTGGAAAAATTTAAAGCAGGAGATACGGTGTCCTTTATCTGTCTGGATTGTGATTTGTTTGCGTATCGCGGTTGAAACGTCTGTATTAATTTGCCGCATTTGCAGCACTGAGGTTTTGAATAATGACATAGAGATGTCATCAATTAAAGGGTGTATATAAATGGAATACAGAAATACCCGCATGGATTTGTCACCAGAACAGAAAGAAGCGGTTGAATATATCGGTCCGGCACTGGTTGTCGCCGGCGCAGGATCTGGAAAAACAAGGACACTGACAGCTAAAATTGCCTTTTTGATTGATAATGGCTATTCTCCGGAAAGTATTTTGGCGATTACGTTTACAAATAAAGCGGCAGGCGAGATGAAATCACGCCTTGTTGATTTAACCGGGCTGAGCATCGAACGCTTTCCATGGGTCAGGACATACCATTCCGCCTGTTTTAAGATTTTAAAGCAACACTGCCATGTCCTCGGGTATCAGCCCCCGCTCCAGATTTATTCTGAGTATCAGCAGCAGAAAATAGTGAAAGAAATTCTGGTCAAACTCAATATTGATAAAAAATATTTGTATGCAATACGATCGCATCTTTCCAAAGCAAAAAATTCCGGCGATCCCGGTTCCTACTTTGATGCACAGAAGCGGATGGCATATGTCAATCTTCCGGAAATTTATAAAATGTACGAAAAAGAGCTGTTTTCAAAAAATGCAGTGGACTTTGATAATATTCTGCTGATGACCCGGAATCTCCTGCGGGACCATCCTGACGTTCAACGTCAGTACCAGACATTGTTTTCGTATCTTTTAGTCGATGAGTATCAGGACTCCAATAATCTTCAGGAAGAGTTAACCGGTCTTCTGCTTGGAAACGGAAATCTGTTTTGTGTGGGCGATGACTGGCAGGCGATTTACGGATTTCGGGGCAGCAATGTAGAACATTTTATTCAGTTTGATAAAAAATATGAGGGGGCCAGAATCTTTCGGCTGGAACAGAATTATCGTTCCTCCGAAGAGATTGTTCAGGCTGCCAATGAATTGATTCGTTTTAATAAAAATCGCGTTGACAAGGATTGTTATTCAAAAAAAAATGGCGGTCTCATAGAAGTGCATGATTTTTATAGTGACGATGAAGAGGCTGGCTGGGTGGCCCGGAAAATTAAATGGTTAAATAGCGATGGGATCAGATATGAGGATATGGCTATTTTGTACCGCACCAAGTTTTGCTCTTTAAGCTTTGAAAAGGCGTGTCGATCGGCAGGGATTCCCTATAAAATGCTCGGTGCCAAGGGCTTTTTTGAACGCAAGGAGATTATGGATATCAACTGCTATCTGACTGCGGTAGTATTTGAAAAAGATGATGTTTCTTTTGAAAGAATAATTAATATACCGAAACGCGGGATTGGTCCGGGAACGATAAAAAAAATTAATCAGATGCGATTCGGTGAAATGAGCCTGCAGGATGCAGCTCGTAAAGCGCTGGAGGAAAAAGTGCTTCCGGATAAAGTATACAAGGCGCTAAAAAGTTTGATGGCTTTGTTGGATGATATCAAATCCATGCTCCCCGAAGCCGCTATCCGTGAGGTTTTGGAGCGTTCAGAGTATTTGGATTACCTGCGGAACTATTCCAAAAAAGGCAGTGATTTTACGTCACGGGAGGAAAACCTGGAGCAGTTGATATATTCTGCTTCACAGTGTCCCACCTTGCTGGATTACCTGGAAGATGCATCTCTGGTAAAAGAAGACAAGGAAGAAAATGATGATTCGGAAAACGGCGTTAGTCTATCAACCATGCATGCCAGTAAAGGGCTGGAATTTTATTCGGTGTTTGTCGTGGGGTGCGAGGAAAATCTGCTGCCGCATTGGAAATCAAAAGAAACGGAATCAGAAATCGCCGAAGAAAGGCGGTTGCTGTATGTAGCGATGACCCGGGCGGAGCAGTACCTGTATATTTCTTCGGCAGGTTACCGAAAAGGACAGTATAATCCCCCCAGCCGGTTTATTACAGAGATTTCGGAATCATCATATGTGTAGTGACTATTGATACTCGGGTTGGTTAGACTGAAGGGCTGTCTGAATAAATTATTTTTAAAAAAACAGCTTATTCCGTTTGCCCTATTTACCTTCAGTCTACAGCCTATCTTCCTGAGCAGTTACAGTTATTGTCTATTTTTTGTTATGGTTCTGAGCTTTTGTTCAAGTTCTTCATGAAGCTTTTTTTTCTTTTCCGCCTGCTCTGATTGAATGGCTTTAATTTTATTGATTTGCGCTTCTCTTGATTTTTTGAATTGATCCAGTTCGGATTGCAGGTTGCTGGTTTCCGGCTGATTGGGTATTTCTTCAATTTTTATGTGGGCTTTGATAAAAAAACGGGTTTCACCCGGTTTTTCCAGTGCTTCGATGATCTGCATGCCGCTTAACTTAAGACACAAACGGTTTCCTTCCTCTAAAGAGATCGAAAGGATTTCGCAGATATTCTCGATGGTCGGCGGTCCTGCATGCTTATGTTCATGGATTCGGATGGCCGCGACCACGAGATGTGCCAATGTGTATAGATTGTTTTTTTTCATTAATATGAAAGCCTTGTTGAAAAATCAGCGTTGGTTATGGTATTAAAATAGTAAACGGATAATTGTCAGTACATAAATTTTGTTCATTGCTTGTCAGCGATAACTTGACATTCAATCTCATTAATTAATGGGCGATACCTTGACACTCATTTATAATAATCGTATCATCCGGTAAATTTTTGTCAAGATGATCAAATCCAGGCCATCAACAATTCAATAACATATAATATGCGGAGGAAATAATGACTGATATTTATAAGGTTGCTGCCAGAGAAATTATAGATTCAAGGGGAAACCCGACGGTTGAAGTTGATGTGACGCTGGCTTGCGGAGCCAAAGGCCGTGCCGCAGTTCCTTCAGGTGCTTCAACGGGAACCCGTGAAGCCCTTGAACTCAGGGATGGTGATAAAAATCGATATATGGGCAAAGGCGTTCAAAAAGCGGTTGACAATGTCAAAAATATCATTGCACCGGAAATATGCGGCATGGATGCCACTGACCAGTTTACGCTTGATAATTATATGATTGATCTTGATGGAACACCCAATAAGGCCAAACTCGGTGCCAATGCCATGCTCGGCGTTTCCATGGCAGCGTCACGCGCGGCAGCAGAGGCCTACGCGCTTCCATTATACCGGTATCTTGGGGGCTTGAATGCGAAATTTTTACCTATGCCGATGATGAATATTGTCAATGGCGGGGCGCATGCGGCGAACAATCTGGATATACAGGAATTTATGATTATACCCACGGGCGCCAAAAGTATTTCGGAAGCTGTGCGCATGGGATCTGAGACATTTCACAGCTTAAAACGGCTTTTAAAAGAAAAAGGATTAAACACGGCCGTCGGTGATGAAGGTGGGTTCGCGCCTGATTTTTCATCCAATGAAGAAGCCATCAAGGTCATCATAGAGGCTATCTCCGCAGCGGGCTATAAACCGGGAGACGATATCGGTTTGGCCATTGATGCGGCAGCCAATGAATTTTATGTGGATGGAAAATATTTTCTGGCATCTGAAAATAAAAAACTGACAGCCAGGGAAATGATCGATTATTACCAGGTGATGATAGATAAATATCCTCTGTATTCTATTGAAGATGGTTTGGCTGAGCAGGATTGGGAAAACTGGACATTGATGACGGAAAAGCTGGGACGGTTTGTTCAAATAGTCGGTGATGATATTTTTGTGACCAATCCTGAGATTTTTGGAAAAGGAATATCCGATGGTATTGCCAATTCCATTTTAATTAAATTAAACCAGATCGGTACGGTTACTGAAACACTCGCAGCCATCGATATGGCAAAACAAGCCGGTTATACCACTGTTATATCGCATCGTTCCGGAGAGACCGAAGACAATTTTATATCTGATCTGGTTGTTGGTGTCACCGGCGGACAAATCAAAACCGGTTCCATGTCAAGAAGCGATCGGATTGCAAAATACAATCAGCTGATTCGGATTGAAGAAGAACTTGGAAACAGTGCCCGGATGTCTGAAAATATTTTTACGGGATAATTTATTAGTCCGTTTTATGAGAGAATGATTATTCAATTTGTTTATACTCCGATTAAATATAAAAAAAATATATGTATTGGTGCAAAAGGCTGATAATTAAAATTCCGGTTTATGTCAGTTTGTCGATATCTTTATTATCTTCGATTTTATTATCTTCGATTTTATTATCTTCGATTTTATTATCTTCGGCAAATGCATATATACTCAAGGGAGAACATGTCCTTCAACTGATGATTGAAAAAAATAATTTTCCGGTGAGAGGATTGGTCAACCAGCAAATTTCTTTTTTTGATCCCGGCATTGAATCCATTAACACAGAATATGAACAAACGGTCCGTTATCGAATCCCTGAAGAATTCCGTTCTGATATTGACGATTATGGCCTGAAACGGATTCACGTTGTATCGTCAGGTAATTCACTAACAGTTATTGATGGTAGTGTTGTTGCAGAATCTGAAGCATGGGTGGATTGTTATAAAGATATATTTTTTTACCGGTCCAGAAAACGACTGGTTGAAAAACTTGAAACCCTTGGTATTAATTTTTCCGTGACTAGTTTTGGGCGATATAATGGTGTTATCTGTTATATTTTGGGTGCTCAATACCCGGATGAATCGGTTCCGCAACTCTGGGTTGCAAAAGAGTCGTTTCAACCGGTACGTTGGATTTTTAAAGTTTTTGATGAGCAAGGGGTTGTAGAACAAAAGGAAATCCGTTATGGTGACTGGAAAAGTTATTATAAAACCAAGTATCCATCGAAAATTGAATTTTTTCAAGGGCAGAATTTGATCCAGAGTATTTCAGTTCTGCAAATTGAAATAGATCCTTTTTTTCCCAAGGATCTTTTTGATATTGAACAATTGAGAAATTATTATTCAACCAGGGTTCAGGAAACAACAGATTCAACGAACATTGAAAAACGAATCGAAGAATTTAAAAAGATATATGAATGATGTGCGGTAAATACTCAGGTTATTTTGGCCGAAGGAGTTTAGGCTGAAGGGCTGTCTGAATAAATTATTTTTAAAAAATAGTTTATTCCGCCTGCCCTATTAACCTTCAGCCTATATACCTGAGTAGTTATGATGTGTATTCAACAAATGGTATCCATTAATTTTTGAGGGTTGATAAATGGCAGGAAAGACGAAGTTCATATTTGTGACGGGCGGGGTAGTCTCCTCTCTTGGAAAAGGGTTGGCCTCCGCATCTATTGGTGCACTTCTTGAGAGCAGGGGGTTGAAAGTTTCTTTAATGAAGCTGGACCCGTATATCAACGTAGATCCCGGAACAATGAGTCCCTTTCAGCATGGTGAGGTGTTTGTTACGGATGACGGCACTGAAACCGATCTCGACCTGGGGCATTATGAACGGTTTGTGAATGTCCGGTTAACGGCTGATCATAATTTCACAACCGGAAAAATTTATAATTCTGTTATTACAAAGGAACGGCGGGGCGATTATCTTGGTGGTACGGTTCAGGTAATTCCCCACATTACGGATGAAATAAAAAACAGTATCAAGCTATGTGTGGATGATGTCGATATTGTGATTGTGGAAATCGGCGGGACAATTGGCGATATCGAGAGCCTTCCGTTTCTCGAAGCGATCCGGCAGTTCCGGTTTGATGTGGGTAAGGAAAATGTCCTGTATATTCACCTGACCTTTGTGCCTTATATTCCGACGGCCGGTGAGGTGAAGACAAAACCGACCCAGCACAGTGTTAAGGAACTTCGGGGTATCGGTATTCAACCGGATATTCTGCTTTGTCGGACAGACCGTTTTTTATCGGATGATATCAAAGCCAAGATTGCCTTGTTTTGTAATGTCAGCCAGGATGCGGTTATTACGGCAAAAGATGTGGATTGCATATATGAGGTTCCGCTTGTATTCAACAAGGAAGGGCTGGATCAGAAAATTCTTGAGTTGTTGAATGTGTGGACCGGGTCTCCGCGTCTTGATTCCTGGCGAAAACTTAATGAAAAAATAAAAAACCCGACGCATTCAGTAAAAATTGCGGTGGTTGGAAAATATACGGATTTAACGGAATCTTATAAAAGTCTAAACGAAGCGTTGTTCCATGGCGGCATTGACAATGATGCCAAAGTTGACCTGCTTTTTATTGACTCCGGTGCCATTGAAAAAGCCAATTATGAAAAAATGCTTTCCGAAGCCGATGGGATCTTAGTTCCCGGGGGCTTTGGCTCGCGTGGCGTGGAAGGGAAAATCTTGTCTATTCAATATGCCAGGGAAAACATGATCCCTTATTTTGGCATATGTCTTGGTATGCAGCTTGCGGTGGTTGAATTTGCGCGCCATGTTGCCAGGATCAAGGATGCCCACAGTTCTGAATTCAAACCCGACACCAAATCTTCGGTAATCTATTTAATGCGTGAATGGTTTGATGAAAAAACGCAGTTGGTTCAAAAAAGAGATGTTGATTCAGAAAAAGGCGGAACCATGAGACTCGGCGCCTATCCGTGCAAGCTGGTAAAAAAAGATTCAATTGCCTTTAAAGCTTACCGGGTCGGAAAAATTTCTGAACGGCATCGGCACCGATATGAATTCAATAACGCATATAAAGAAACACTGGAACAGAGCGGATTGATATTTACCGGTCTTTCCCCCAAGGGAGACCTTGTCGAAATCGTAGAGTTAAAAGACCATCCGTGGTTTCTCGGGTGTCAGTTTCATCCGGAATTCAAATCCCGGCCCATGGATCCCCATCCGTTATTCCGGGAGTTCATCAAGGCATCCCTTGAAAAAAAAATGGGAAAAAAGGCTAAAGGCAACAATTAAAATCCCACCCAGTATGCCACTTGATCCTAAATATATAAAAAAACCGTCCCGTCTTATTGCCGGTGATACGCTGGGAATTATTGCGCCATCCAGTCCCTTTGATAAACTCAAATTTCATAGCGGTATTTCAGTTTTAGAAGAAATGGGTTTTACGGTATTTTTTCCTGAAACTATTTTTGAACAAAAAGGGTATCTGGCCGGATCAGATGCCCACCGCGCAGATATCATAAATTCCATGTTCGCCAACCCGGATATTAAAGGTATTATTTGCGCACGGGGAGGGTACGGGGCACTCAGAATACTCCCAATGATTGATTTTAATACGGTTGCATCACACCCGAAAGTTTTTATCGGATGCAGTGACGTTACCGTTTTGTTGAATGCATTTTATTCAAAGTGCGGCATGGTTTCCCTGCACGGCCCGATGATCGAATCCCTTGCTAAGGCTTCGGATCAGACAAAGCAATCGTTGCGTGACGTGCTTTTAAAGGAGCAGGCGTTAACTGTACCATGTAAAGACAGGATCGTTATCCACTCCGGTGTGGCATCAGGGATCATGGCCGGCGGTAATTTGACCACATTATGCCATTTGGTAGGCACCCCTTTTGAACCTGATTTTTCCGGACAGATACTCTTGCTTGAAGATATTGGTGAATCTCCCTACAGGATTGACCGGTTGCTGATGCACATGAAACTGGCCGGGTGTTTTGAACAAATTCGCGGTATTGTTTTGGGGTCATTTAAGGGATGTGGGGAACCGGACCTTGTCTATCAACTCTTTGATGATGTTTTTTTTAACGAGTCCTTTCCGATTCTGGCCGGTTTTGACATCGGCCATGATGAACCGAACTTAACCATTCCTTTTGGCATTAATGCGTCTTTTGACACTGCCGCCGGGAATCTTTTTTTTGATGAATTGCCGTTTGTAGATAGATGACGCAGTTAATGCTGTAAGTTCGGCTATCCTGACAGGTTGAATATGACCATGAAGCAAGTGGATAAACTTATGCGGCAGGCAGTTTCCCAAAATATTTTCCCCGGGGGGC
>JAGGYV010000228.1 GCA_021162325.1 Desulfobacteraceae bacterium
CAGGACGGTCATCCATCCAGGTGTGGCGTCCGGGATTATGGCCGGCGGTAATTTGACCACATTATGCCATTTAGTGGGCACCCCTTTTGAACCTGATTTTTCCGGACAGATACTCTTGCTTGAAGATATTGGTGAATCTCCCTACAGGATTGACCGGTTGTTAATGCACATGAAGCTGGCCGGGTGTTTTGAACAAATTCGCGGTATTGTTTTGGGATCATTTAAGGGATGTGGGGAACCGAACCTTGTCTATCAAATTTTTGATGATATCTTTTCAAATGCGAGATTTCCGATTCTGGCCGGTTTTGATATCGGTCATGATGAACCGAACTTAACCATTCCTTTTGGCATTAATGCGTCTTTTGACACTGCCGCCGGAAACCTTTCCTTTAATGAATTGCCGTTTGTAGATAGATGATGCAGTTAATGCTGTAAGTTCGGCTATCCTGACAGGTTGAATATGACCATGAAGCAAGTGGATAAACTTATGCGGCAGGCAGTTTCCCAAAATATTTTCCCCGGGGGGCAGCTGCTTGTTTCACATGCCGGGAAAATTCTTTTTAACGGGGCATACGGTCTTGCCAATAAATTCACAGGTCAGGCCGTCACTATAGATACGGTATTTGATCTTGCTTCATTAACCAAACCGCTGGCAACCACACTGGCTGTGATGATGCTAATCCAGGAAGGAAAGCTCTACATTGACCAGCGCCTTTCCGCAATTATTTCTGATTTCAACAACACGCCAAAATCAGATATCCAAATTCAGCATTTGTTATATCACACCGCCGGTTTACCGGATTATCGTCCGTATTATATTGATATTAATCAGCTTCCGTTTGAGCATAGAAAGGGTGCCTTAAGAAGAAAATTGATTTCAGAACCGTTTGTATCCGGAATCGGGAAACAAACCCTGTACTCTGATATTGGATTTATGGTTCTTGAATGGGTCGTCGAACGTTTATCAGGGACGGGTTTAAATGATTTTGTACAGAAAAAAATATATGACCCCATGGGACTCGAAAATTTGTTTTTCATTGTTCATGATCAAACCATTCCAAAGAAAAATTATGCGGCAACAGAATTATGTCCCTGGCGGCAGATTCTGTTAAACGGGCGAGTACATGATGACAATGCATATGTTATGGGCGGCGTCGCCGGGCATGCCGGCTTGTTCGGTACGGCGGAATCTGTTCATGCCATTGCACTTGAATTATTAAAAAGTTTTCATGGGAATCCGTCAGTACATACTTTTCAACCGGATCTGGTGCGGTTGTTTTTTCATAAATCCGATAAAAATGGCCGTGTTCTGGGATTTGATGTGCCGTCACCCATCGGTTCTAGTTGTGGTGACTTGTTTAAGAGGGATGCCACTGTGGGTCACTTAGGGTTTACCGGCACCTCTTTTTGGATGGATTTAGAGAAGCAGGTGATTGTCATACTCCTTACCAATCGCGTCCATCCTTCCCGGAACAATGAACAGATAAAGAAGTTCAGGCCCTTAATTCATAATCAGGTGATGAAACGATTCAGAACGCTTTCGATCTTGTGATGTTAGGGATTTTATGCTTGTAATGGCAGACTATATCTGGTATCGATAAATTTTTATCCAATCATGTCGAATGTCTTGGCATTATTTAATTAGATCAATTATATATATTATTTATAGCAGTTTAGGAGGCAGAGCATTGTTTTTTGATTCGTTGCTTGGCGCATTTTCCAATGATCTTGCCATTGACCTGGGGACCGCAAATACCCTTGTTTATGTTAAAGGTAAGGGAATTGTTTTAAGAGAGCCGTCTGTTGTTGCCGTACGCACCGACAACCGGATGAAGAACAAGGTCCTGGCAGTCGGTGCTGAAGCAAAAAATATGCTCGGGAGAACACCGGGTAATATTGTTGCCATCCGACCGATGCATGATGGTGTCATCGCTGATTTTGATGTAACGGAAGCCATGCTCCGGCATTTTATCCGCCAGGTCCATAACCGGCGGTCCTTTATTCGGCCCAGAACGGTTATTGCCGTGCCAACCGGAATTACGCCGGTGGAAAAACGGGCAGTCAAGGAGGCCGCGATATCAGCTGGTTCAAGGGAAGTCTTTTTAATTGAGGAACCCATGGCAGCCGCCATCGGTGCCGGGCTTCCCATCACGGAACCAATCTGTAATATGGTGGTTGATGTTGGTGGTGGTACAACAGAAGTTGCCGTAATTTCTCTTGCCGGAATTGTATATAGTCGTTCACTTCGTGTTGCCGGTGATAAAATGGATACGGCCATTATGCAGTATATCAAACGAAAATATAATCTTTTGATCGGTGAACGGAGTGCTGAAATTATAAAAACCACCATCGGCAATGCCTATCCGGATTCAGAAAATTATGAAACCATTGAAGTGAAGGGCCGTGACCTTGTTTCCGGTATTCCCAAGATTCTTGCTATTGACTCAGAAGAAATTCGTGTGGCCATTTCCGAGCAGATTGATGCGATTGTGGAGACCACAAAAATAGCGCTGGAACAGACCCCTCCCGAACTGGCGGCGGATATTGTTGATCGCGGTATTGTTTTAACCGGCGGTGGCGCATTATTAAAAAACCTGGACAAATTGCTCAGGGAAGAGACCGGCCTTCCGATCACTGTGGCTGACGATCCGTTGTCAACAGTCGCCCTGGGTTCCGGGATGACTCTTGATAATATTGATATACTCCGACAAGTTGTTATCGATTAAATAGATGGCTTCGTAAAAAGTCCAAATTTTTTGTTGCACTGCATCCTTCGTTTCTTCATGGTACGATAAGTACGAATCCTCACTCAGGATTTGCACGCCTCGCCAGTTTTATACGATTGGTGGAGCTTTTTTCTTTGCCATCGGAATCTGATTTTTTACGAGTTCGTCAAATAATGTTTTCCAAGAAAATGATGGTGGCTGTAGGGGCAGTTGTTTTAATCAGCCTTTACATAATAGTTTTTTCATTTGCCTATCTGCGGCATTCCACGGTTGGTGATGTCGCAACCCGCACGGCATTATTCCTTGTATCACCATTCCAGACAGCGTTTTCGTCGTCTATGCACTTTATGGACGATATATGGACGCATTATTTTTTTTTAATTTCTGTTTCAAAGGAAAATGATGAATTAAAGAAAAAGCTGGCACAGGCTATTAGCAAAAATAATGAATGCCGGGAGATTGAACTTTCCAATGACCGCCTTGTTGAATTTGTAAAACTTAAACAGCAAAGCCCGTTTCAGCTGGAAGCTGCGCAAGTTATTGCCAGGGATTCTTCGCCCTGGTACAAAACGATTATTATTAACAAGGGGACGGATGACGGCATCACCGCCGGGTGTCCGGTGATCGTTTTCAAAGGTATTGTGGGATATGTCCTTACGGCTTCTTCAAGTGATGCAAAAGTCCTTCTGATTATTGATCGTAACAGTTCGGTGGATGCCCTGGTTCAGAGAACCCGCGCCCGTGGTCTTGCACAGGGAATGACCAGGGGCCTGTGCCGGTTTGAGTTTGCGTTGCGAAAGCGTGACATTAAAATTGGTGATAATGTTGTTTCCTCCGGATTTGATGGTATTTATCCCAAAGGCCTTCGAATTGGTTATATTTCAAAGGTTATTCGCAGGAACTCGGGACTTTTTCAGGATGTTGAGCTAACTCCCTATGTTGATTTTACAACGCTTGAAGAAGTCATGATTATTTTATGTGCGCCGCCACAGGATAATGTGGGAAACTGATGTCTTTTTTGGTATATTTTATTTTTTCTGTTCTGCTGATTTGCATTCAGACAACCCTGCTTTCAGATTTTTTTCGATTATTCGCCCAATATGATCTGCTGATTCCGTTTGTTGTTTATTTGACTTTATTCAGGTCCAGTATCGGCATACTGCCGGTGATTTTAATATCCGGATGTCTGATGGACGTTCTGTCCGGGGGCACTATTGGTGTCTATATTGCCACATATATTTTAATTTTAATTTGTTTCAGAACCGCAACGGTTTATTTTCATTTTAAAAATTCAATTTTATTCCAAATCGTTATCATTCTTTCTGTTTTGATGGAAAATATTATTTTCAGCATGGTGATTTTACTTCAAACACACACTTTTAACTTTTCTTTTTATAGCGGCGGTGTTTTGCTAACCCAGCTTTTCTGGGCAGTGATTTCCAG
>JAGGYV010000288.1 GCA_021162325.1 Desulfobacteraceae bacterium
AATTTTCAGCAAAATCGACCAATCAAGCAATCACATTTATTTTCATAATTAATTAAAAAGTAATAATTACTCTTGACTTTTCCTGTATAAATCTTAAAATTATAAGATTTATTGCATCATAAAATAATTCATATTTTAAAATTTTAAATAGCTAATACCAAATGGAAAATAAAATGATCACCACAATGCAAAAAGTAAGAAATATTGGAATAAGCGCCCATATTGACTCCGGAAAAACAACCTTAACGGAACGTTTTCTGTATTTAACAAAAAAAATTCACAGGATTCATGAAGTTAGAGGCAAAGACGGTATCGGCGCAACCATGGATTCCATGGAACTGGAAAAAGAACGCGGAATTACAATCGCGTCTGCAGCAACTTACTGCCAGTGGAAAAATCATGAAATAAATATTATTGATACACCGGGCCATGTTGATTTTACAATCGAAGTCGAACGGGCATTACGGGTTCTAGATGGTGCGATTCTGGTCCTTTGTTCAGTTGGCGGGGTACAATCCCAATCCATAACCGTTGACCAACAAATGAAACGATATCAGGTGCCGTGTATTGCGTTTATCAACAAATGCGACAGAAGCGGCGCTGACCCGTTCCGGGTTATCGATCAGCTGAGAGAAAAACTGAACCATAATGCGGTTGCCATTCAGATTCCCATTGGCCTTGAAGCAGACTTAGATGGCATTATTGACTTGATCTCCATGAAAGCCGTTTATTTTGATGGAGAATTCGGCGACAATATTCGCATCGAAGAAATTCCGGATTCTTTGATGGAAACCGCCCTTCAAAAACGTGAAGAGCTTGTCGATGCTGCGTCTATTTTTTCAGATGAACTAACCGAAGCGGTGATCGAGGAAGCAGAAATACCTGAAAAACTTCTCATACAAGCAATCCGCAAGGGAACCATTCAACGGGAGCTGACACCTGTGGTTATGGGATCTGCCTATAAAAACAAGGGGATTCAGCTGGTATTGGACGCGGCAAACGAATTTTTACCATCCCCCATGGAAGTTAATAATGAGGCCTTGAACTTAGATAACAACGAGGAGCCCCTTTTCCTCACCGGCAAAAAAGAAGATCCGCTCGTCGCTCTTGCTTTTAAGCTTGAAGAAGGCCAATTCGGCCAATTAACTTATATTCGGATCTATCAGGGAGAATTGAATAAAGGTGATACGTGTGTTAATATCCGTACAGGTAAAAAAATCAAGATCGGCAGAATTGTAAGAATGCACTCAGATCAAATGGAGGACGTCGAAAAAATTGAAGCGGGATATATCGGCGCACTTTTTGGTGTAGATTGTGTTTCCGGTGACACTTTTGCCGCTTCCGGTATGAATATTTCAATGACTTCCATGCACGTCCCTGAACCTGTTATCTCATTATCAATCAAAGCCAAAGACAATGCATCCGAAACCCGCATGGCCAAAGCACTTAATCGGTTTACAAAAGAAGACCCGACGTTTCAGACATTCGTCAGCAATGAAACCGGAGAAACGATTATTTCAGGAATGGGCGAGCTTCATCTTGAAGTATATATTGAACGAATGCGGCGGGAGTATAAAGCTGAAATTATAACAGGGGAACCAAGCGTCGCCTACAGGGAAACAATTACCTGCAGCACGCCGTTTGACTATATCCACAAAAAGCAAACTGGTGGTGCCGGGCAATACGGACGCATTGCCGGCTTTATGGAACCTATTACAGATGATGAATTTGTGTTTGAAAATAAAATTACCGGCGGCTCGATTCCGACCCAATACATTTCTTCATGTGAAAAAGGGTTTGTTTCCTGTCTTGCAAAAGGCCCATGGCTGAAATACCCGGTTACCGGTGTAAAAATCGTTATCAATGATGGTGCCTCACATTCAGTAGATTCATCGGAAATGGCATTTCAGGCTGCTGCTCGCGGCGCTTTTCAACAGGCTTACTTTAAAGCCCGACCGGTTTTGCATGAACCGATTATGAAAGTGGTGATAGAAACCCCGGCTGAATTTCAAGGAAATGTGATGGGATCTCTGAACCAGCGTCGCGGGATGATAATCGGATCTCATGATGTGGGGCAAATCACGGCTATTGAATCCGAAGTTCCTTTATCTGAAATGTTCGGATATTCTACGACATTAAGATCTATGACCCAGGGAAAAGCAAATTTTACCATGGAATTTTCTACCTATAAACAAGTTCCCAAAAGTGTTTTAGAAACCATAGAAAAAAAAAATGAGAAAAAGACTAAAACGGCTTCCTAATTCTTAAATTACGAAAAAAATCAAAACAACCGCGTCCGTTATTTAATTTTTACATAAAAAATATAACTATAAGGATAAATAAATGCTGAAGAAACAACTTATCTTAAGAGATCCGTTAAGTTTCTTAGGATGTGAAACTGATGAAACAGAAAAAAAAGTCAACTTTGGCGCAGTCACTTCCCGGGCGGGTGTTGGAAAAACTGCTTTTCTGGTACAGATAGCGATAAGCAGTCTGCTTAAAGATAAAAATGTGCTTCATATTAGTATACAAGATCCAGTTGACAAAGTGAACTTGTGGTACAAAGAATTATTTTTAAATTTTACGCACAACCAGGACGCCAAAGAATCCAAACAATTATGGGAAACAATGCTGGCCAAACGATTCATCATGACTTTTGAAACAGAAAGTTTTAATTTTTCAAAATTAATTACCAAAATTGATGAACTAAACACACAAAATATTTTTGTGCCTCAAGTAATCATCATAGATGGCCTTTTTATAGACAACGCCATACAGCCGGATCTTATTTTACTAAAAGAATATGCAGTCAAAAACAATTTTACCACCTGGTTTTCCGTACGCACTCACCGACATCAATCAGATGATCCGGTAACCCTACTCCAACAATTGGGCGAAAATGAAACTTTGCTTTTTAATATGATCATTCAATTACAGCCGCATAAAGATCAAATTCAAGTCAAAAGACTTCTGCTAACCGGTGAACGCAATGACCGTCCCCCGCTTTTAATTGATCCTGCAACAATGATGATTAAGGAAACGATTAATTAATAAATGCTTACCTGTCACCACTATTCTTGAAAAAAAACAAAGCCACAAAACATTTTTTGTGGTGTGGCTCCGTTGCCACTTTCTTCATAACTTTTCAATTTTTTAGATAAATTCGACTTTTTTAAATGGATTTTCCAAGGCCCACCCAGAAAAAGTTTCACCGAAATCCGTCTCTCTTCTATTATTGTTTTACCTTCTGATCTTTAAAAAGTATTCTAAATAAATAAAATTGATTGTAATTTTATCGAAACAATGTTATTTATGCAAAATATGTATCTCAAATCAAATACTTAATACTAAAAGTGCCAATACATCACGACTATTATCAAACCTCAGTAAAAGGGAGCGAATTAAAATGAGCCGGAAAAAAGTGATATTTATTTTAACCCCGATATTCCTCTTACTGGTTCTTGCAATGCCAGGATACTGTAGCGAAAAACCGTCTTGTGCTGTTTTATTGTTCCATCCGGACATGTCTTCTTCCAATGTTTATGAGAGTCAAATGTTGTCTAAAAAATATGCCCTCCTTTTAGACCGCCTGGACATGTTTGATGTTATTGATTTTAACGAAGTGGCTGAAATATTAAAAGGCAAAAACGTCCTTGACCTTGAAAAAACATGTACTGATCTGGGATGTGCGCTTAAAATCGGAAACAAATTAAATACGGATTTCGTTCTCTACGGTATTATTGGCAATGTTGGCAGCTTGTTCTCACTGGATACCACCCTTGTTAATGTTGCCGGAGGCAATGAAACGCAACATGCAGTTTATGACTTTGAAGGGACCCAGAAAGAGTTTGATGACAACGCTCCCGGTGGAAACATTAAATCACTCTTTGGCATAAACGAAATCCCTGCCGGAAAAGAATTCCCAACTGCTGATACCGTGATTGAAATCACAGAAGCAGAAAAAGCCGTTGTGGTGGAAGTTGAAGCACCTGCTGTTCAGCCCAAAAAACTTCATTTCGGCCCAAGAATTGGACTCGGTGCCAGTAATGACGGTCTTGAAATAGGTGGAGGATTTGAAGTTCAGTTTAAAAAAGTATCGTTTCAATTTTTACTAAATCCAGATGGCTTTGCCAGTGGTATTTCATTTTACCTCCACCCGGAAGGCAGTTCGCCGTTTGTGTCAATTGTCGGCTCATACTATGATATAAGCCACCACGATGAAATTGGAAGAATATACGGCCTATTATTAGGATACCGCCTCGCCCTTGATAAATATGTAAAAAAAGACGTTGCCAAACACATTAACATGCGTATTGGCGTGGGCGCCGGATATGTCAACTGGGACCAGACTAAACCACATAAAAATAATAATACAGAACAAGACAGTGATGAAGAAATCATTCCTCTTTTTGAATTTACTCTGGGGTATATGTTCTAAATACTTCACCCGGCAATATAACGATACTTTTAAAAAAATTATTTAAATTAAAACGTGGGTGTCAACAGCACCCGCGTTTTTTCATTTTTTAAATTTTTTCTTCATCCTTCTGCTAAACCATAAGATAAAGTTGGCATTGACTTATCCTTTTGAATTTAATAAAAAAATTCGACTAATAATTTAAATAAAATCATCAGGGCATTTAAAAAAATTGCCCGGGAGGTTAAAATTGTACTCAAAGCTGCTGATACTTCACTTTCCGAGTCGGGAAGTGGAAAAACCTGTGGTCTGTCATTTGACCAAGTATTACGATCTTACCTTTAATATTTTAAAAGCAACCATTCTTCCCCGAAAAGAAGGCATTATGGTTCTGGAACTGTCAGGATCAAAAAAAAATTTTAAGGAGGCTGTTCAATACCTGAAAGATCAGGGGGTGATCGTAAAAAATGCGTCACAGGAAATAACCCGGGACGAAAACAAATGCATTCATTGCGGTGCCTGCACAGCTGTTTGCCCGACAAATGCACTGGCCATCAGCCGTCCGGATATGTACGTGCTTTTTGATAAAAAAAAATGCAGTGTCTGTGAACTTTGCATTACCGCCTGCCTGACCCGGGCAATGAAAATACAACCTGTTTCCGAATCCCTTTTTGAATGAAGCCAAAAGTTGCCGTTGCAATAAGCGGTGGTATTGACTCTTTAATTACTGCCTCTATCTTAAAAGAAAAATATAAAAATATTGTTGGACTGCATTTTATTACCGGTTATGAACCAGCTTCCTTTCAAACATCTGAGTTAACGGATGTCTTAATTGAAAAAAATAATCCGATCGTTTCCATATCAGATCTGCCAGTAACCCATCCGATTACACATATAAAGAATCAACTTGATATTCCGATTAGACTGCTTGACTGCCGACACTATTTTCAAAAAACTGTTGTTGATTATTTTGTTCAGAGATATCGTAACGGATTGACCCCTAATCCTTGTATGATATGCAATCCATTAATAAAATTTGGCGTAATTTTTGATATAGCCCGACAAACAGGTGCCTCATATTTTGCCACCGGTCATTATGCCCGGATTATTAAAAAAAAAGATAATCTGTATCTTCTTCAAAAAGGGAGTGATGCGCTAAAAGATCAATCATATTTTCTTGCATTATTACCAAAAGAAGTTCTCCCTTTTGTTCGTTTTCCTCTCGGTACAATGACAAAGCAACAAGTCCTGGAAATGGCAGAACTAAAAAAGTTAACCCCGGTTTCAAAAAAAGAAAGCCAGGATGTATGTTTTATACAAGACAATGACTATGCAACGTTTATAACAAACCAGGATAAAATCTCGACATCCCATGGTCCAATTACCGATCTTACGGGTCATCAATTAGGAATCCATAATGGACTTCATAAATTTACGATTGGTCAGCGCCGCGGAATCAACTGCCCTGCCGGCGAACCTTATTATGTTTTAAGAATTGACATAAAGCAAAATCGTTTGATTGTAGGCTCTAAAAAAGATTTATATAAATCGTCTCTCACGATAAAAAATATCAACTGGTTTATTCCAAAACCTGAATCACATTTAAATGTTTTTGTCAAAATTCGCTATCGCCATGAGGCAGCAGAAGCAACTCTGGTTCCCCAAAAAAACAACTCCGTGATGATACATTTCAAAAAACCACAAATGGCCATTACACCGGGCCAGGGGGCTGTTTGTTATGTAAATAATGAAGTAATCGCAGGTGGATGGATTGAAAAATAAAAAAACCAAAAACCAGTTCAACGTGACGATGACGACACTCGGCTGCAAAGTAAACCAGTTTGATTCTGAATCCATCTATGCTGAATTGAAAAATATCCATCCAAAAATTTGCACCGACAATGATGCTGTCGATATCTGCATTATTAATACCTGTACCGTTACGCAAAAGGCTTCCATGCAGTCCAGACAAGCGATTCGTAAGGCGATACGTAACCATCCCCATGCGATTATACTTGCAACCGGATGCTATGCCCAGTCTGAACCCCTTGAATTAAAAAAGATCAGAGGCCTTGACTATATTGTCGCCAACTCAGATAAGCATCGTATTGCTCAAATAATTTCCGGTTCGAATAAAAACGAAAAACAGTCATCGCCCTTAATTGTTCATAGAGATATTCGGGATCAAAAAAATATTCCCAAAACCATTTGCCCTTTAATTAAAAACCGGACCCGCCCATTTATCAGAATTCAGGATGGTTGTGATAATTTTTGTTCCTATTGTATTGTGCCGTATACCAGAGGCCCCAGCCGCAGTCTTTTGCCGGAAGAGGTATTAAATATCCTCCACAATCTGCCAGCAGTTAAAAGGCAGGAAATAGTTTTAACCGGGATTAATCTGGGAAAATACGGACGTGACCTCTCTCCGCCATTTTCCCTGTTAGCGCTTATAAAACGGCTTCATGATACGGATATGGTTAAACGGATCAGACTGTCATCGATAGAGCCGGTTGAACTGACCGATGATCTTTTAAGCTTTTCTGCGAAATCCGACCGGATCTGCCATCATTTTCATATTCCGCTGCAAAGCGGCGATAGGCACATTTTAAAAAAAATGAACCGATCGTATACCCCGGAACTGTTTGAACAATTAATAAAAAAAATTCATCATGCCATCCCGGATGTCGCAATCGGAATCGATATTTTAGTCGGGTTTCCCGGTGAAACAGAAGAAGCATTTGAAAATACATATACCTTGTTAGCATCTCTTCCAATCACCTATCTTCATGTATTTCCTTTTTCATCCCGACCGGGCACAAAAGCAAGCACTTATCCGGATCATGTGACGCCTCAGATCATCAGACAAAGACGGAATAAATTCCTGGATTTAGGCCGCAAAAAGAAAACAAATTTTTACACTCAAATGATCGGCAAGGTCCTTGATGTTTTAATCGAAGAAAAAAGAGAATCCTCTTCAGGACAATTAACCGGTGTCAGTTCTAATTATGTAAGGGTTCTGATAGACGGTGATGACAGCCTTAAAAACAAAATTTTACCCTGCCGCATCAAAAAAATATTAAACAAAGATGCTGTTTATGGCGAATTATGTCATGATTGATGGAAATTCTTAGATTTATAGCTTATAGCATATGAATTGATGCCATTTCATTTAATATAAGATGAAAAATGGTTCACTTTATTTGCGAATCACTATCGTATAACAAAATAACCCATGAGGTCCAAAATGAACCCAAAAGAAGAAAAAAATACTGTTTTATTAAGTATTTCTGAACTTGCTGATGAGTTGGATATCAGTACACGCGCCATCCGGTTTTATGAAGAAAAAGGGTTAATTTTACCGAACCGGACCAAAGGGAACCACCGATTTTACAATAAAAGAGATCGTGCCCGTTTAAAACTGATTTTACGAGGCAAACGCTTAGGGTACTCCCTTGAAGAAATCTCTGAAATGATCGGTTTGGCAAATTTCAACATGGAAGAAGAAGAGCAGTTGAAAAAAACTTTTGCTTACGGCAAAAAAAAATTAGTAGAAATGAATGAACGGATGCAGGAGTTACAAATCCTTAAAGAAGATCTCCTGGCGATTCAGCAAAAAATAGCGAACCGGATGGAAGAACTGAAAATCAGAGATTTATAATTCATGTTAATTTATAACTTAATTGATGGAGAGATAATCTAATGTCGATTATTGAATGGGAAAAAGATGAAACAGTTGCCGTTATAAAATTAAATAACGGAGAGAACAGACAAAACCTGGAATTTGCGCAAACGTTTAACCGCGTGCTTGATGAAATTGTTGAAGACAAAGATATAACAGCAGCCGTTATTACTTCAACAGACCCCAAATCCTGGTCCCTTGGCGTTGATGTTGAATGGCTGATGAAACAATTTACGGAACAAAACTTCGATAACATCAAAAATTTTATGTATGAAATGAATACTGTTTTTAAAAAACTGCTTTTATTACCCATCCCTGTCATAGCTGCCATTAACGGCCATGCGTTTGGCAACGGCGCGATTTTATCCTGTGCATGTGATTTCAGGTTTATGAAATCGGATCGCGGCTATTTCTGCTTTCCGGAAGTCGACTTAGGGATTCCTTTCTTACCGGGAATGGTGGCCTTTGTTCGAAAAGCAATCCCGGAATATAAATTTAATGAAATGAAACTTACTGGAAAAAAAATCGGTGCTGCTGAACTTGCCGAAAATCACATCATTGAAAAAGCATGTGCGGACGCTGATGAGCTCATGAACGAGTCACTTGCTTTTGCTAAGACATTTAATAAAAAACGAGGAATATTTAAAGAGCATAAAAAAAGGATGCACAAACAGATTATCCAGGTGATTGATACGGAAGATAAAGCGTTTATTGAACCGGTGGCCTTGATGATTTCTGATTAATATAGATAACCACTGAAAAGAATAACCGAAAAATAAAAGGGCACTGCGTCAAACCGACAAGTGCCCTATTCTATTTAGTGGTTAAACGGAAACCCTCCTGAAAAAATATGTTGGGTTTCGCCCTTTGGAATTTTGTTTAGCTAAACACATGATTTTCGTAGGTTGGGTAGAGCGTAGCGAAACCCAACATGTCAGTGCGGACTCTACCCAACCTACATAAAATCAGACTTTTCGTTCAGTGACTATTTAAGTCAATCTGATAACAAGCACACAATTAAGTAAAGGCGGTCAAATTGAAAAATTTAAGGGTATCTTTTGCTGCCTTGATATATTCTTCCCGCTCCATCTTCATCATGGGACGAAAAAAGTTTTCACCGGAAACAAAATTATGAATCGCGTTCATTATGGATAAAACCTTCATTTTGGCATCTGGCGGGACATTCCTCCGGTCTTCAGCCAGTCCCATGGAATAGGCGATGTCCGATATATATTCCGGCACCTTAAAATCCAGGATACTGCCGTGGCGCGTTTTTGCAAAATACCGGAACAGGGTCAGGTTTGATATTTCCGGATGATCAAACAAATAATCCGCCATCTCATCAACTGCTATCTGGATTCTTTCAGAAAGCGGCCTGCCTTTGATAATTTTTTCAACCTCGATCAATTTCTGACGCATACCATCGGAGACATCCATTATCACTGCCTCATACAAATCGCCCTTTTCTCCCCAGTGGTAATACAGGGTGGATATATCAATATCAACGGCTTTAGCAATCATCCGGGTGGTGGTTCCATGAAATCCGTATTCGCCAAAAATTTTACGGGCGGCTTTCAGAATTTTTGCTTTCATTGAGCCCGGATTCTGCTTTGCTTTCTCAAGTGATGATGCCATTCATTATGCCTCTTAATTTAAATATATATTTTAAAAATCTAAGAATTATTTTCATTAACATAAAATTTTCGTAACTGCTCAGGTAAATAGGCTGTAGGTAAATAGGGCAATCGGAACAGGCTGTTTTTTTGAAATAATTTATTCAGACAGCCCTTCAGCCTAAACCC
>JAGGYV010000142.1 GCA_021162325.1 Desulfobacteraceae bacterium
AGGCAGATACAAGATATAGTATTTTAACTCATCTTAATTTTCTGATTCTCTCCAGATATCAGGCAAAAATTCAGTCCTTTTTTGGAATCGTTTTATGATTTTTGATATATTTGAATGTTTATACCCGGCTCTATACCCGGGTCTTTTTATAGTTCTCACAGCCCCCTGCCGGAAGGGGGCTTTTTTCATTAAAACCCTTATCGTTTATGCTCTGTCTTAGGGAACTTCCAAATATTAATATACCAAACTGGCTTGCCTTTTTGGCCGTCTTCTTCGTTGTGCCAACAGTTACATAACCAGTTATGCGCCTGTTGACGTGCCTTGAATACGACTAAAAATTCTGCGCAATTTCGGTATATTAATATCTTCCACTTCCCTTATTGTTTATTACTGTGATATGAATAACATTTAATTACATCACATGCTGAAGAAAGCATGTGATGAAGTGCCTTTGTGAAAATCATGAATCGGAGAAAAGAAATGAAATCTTCACAGCAACATTCTGATCGGGAACTGAAACGTATTCGTTTGTTCGGCGTTGTTTTTGTGATTATCGGGATTTGCTTTATCAGTCACGGCGGGTTGAATCTTTTCGAGATCTACAACCGGGAAAGTCATATGTTCGCACTTGAAGAAGGGTTTACACCGGAAAAAGGCAGGATGTGGTCGGAATTTCTGGCAGGCCTGTCTGTTTGTTTAATCGGGACGCTGATGTGTATAAAAGCGGGGATCGACCTTAAAAAAAAAGAAAAATTAAAATAGCCTGTGAATGGAATTTTTATAAACCGCTATTTATGTATTCTCATCCAGGATTTTTTCCGCCGCTTCCATGGTAGTTACGTTTTCAGCATGGTATCCCACATCCATGGATGCATTGTCGAACTGAAAGTGCCCCAGTAAACCCGTTTCACGTCGGACCCTGACCACTTTGGCAAGGCCGGCATGGATCATGGCTTCCTGGGTTTCCTTCACATAGTCTTCAAACATGTCATCCTGTACTTCATATTTTCTCAGGTCAGTAATGCAGGTAAATCCTTTTTTAAGCTTCTGGCATTCTGCTTTTACGGCCTGGGCAAGCGTCTGCATTTCTGCCTCATCTTCAAGATTACCGATCGTGATGGTGATTCTGTTTCTATCAATATCCGCTTTCACATCATACATGATGGGACTCCTGTAGCGTAATTGTGTGTCGATTAAATGGATTTGGAAAAATTATGTGTAAATGTCTGCTTTTTTGAATAATATATTGCAGAAACAGCCGTGTGTGTCAATACAGATGATGGCCTTGCAAAAACTTTTCATGGGGGAGCCATTACCGTTGTATGGTAAGGCAATTTATCAATTATTTCAAACTATTATGATTGAAGCGGGCGGGGTTTAATATTTATTTTAGTATTTTTATTTTCTCCATGATAATGTCGTATTCATCTTCAAGTGCCAGAAGTTCCATCATGATCACCGGTTTGGTGGAGTGGGCGGGTAGCCTGTTTTTGGTTTCCCTGATTTCTTTTTCCAGTTCCTGAAGCCTATTTTCAAGTTTTGTTAGTTTGTCCAAGGTTTTTTCCCTCCATATTTATAAAATTATTCACCTGCTCCGTTTGCGCTATCGGGAAGTGCATGTGACATGTGTGCCAGAAGAATTGTCCGCCAGTCGGCCTGGGCGCTTAATCGGCAGAGGTTCCCAAAATGGCCGCCGAATGTCCGGTCAATGAAAATAATGTCTTTGGGAAACACCATGGACATGGATTCGCTGATGTGTTTGTTTCCGAGTTCATAAAGTCTTGTGTAGATTTTTTCATCATCCCCGAACGTATAAGGCACATCCGGATCGAAAAGTTCCTGAAAGACATCTGCGAAATCAGCCGCCATTTGCCAGGGTACTGGATTGCCGTTGGCCTTATGAACCCCAATGGATTTAAGGATTCCAGGGATTTCTGGATACGCATGGTTTAAAAATGCGCTGATGAGGCGGACATATCCTTGACAAAGTTTTTCGGGGATTTCTTTCATGCACCCGAAATCATATACAATCAGGCGTCCGTCGGTTAAAAAAGCA
Source organism: Desulfobacteraceae bacterium (assembly GCA_021162325.1). Lineage (GTDB taxonomy): Bacteria > Desulfobacterota > Desulfobacteria > Desulfobacterales > Desulfosalsimonadaceae > SURF-3. Next base: position 2,057 of record JAGGYV010000142.1, read on the forward strand.
AAATTGGCGATATTCGGATCCGCGTGCAGAAACCGGAAGTGAAAAAGCCCTTTTAAGATCAGGCTGACCATGGATTCGGCCCAGGTATTTTTTAAAGACTGGGGATAGCTGTTTTTATCGACCGTATCCGCTGACATGCCGAGAACCAGTTCCATCCCCAGAATATGCCGGGTCGTCACTTCATCAATTACTTTGGGAACAATAATCCGGTCATCGTCTGCAAAAAGGTCTGCCATGCGTTTCATGCTGGCAGCTTCTTTTACATAATCGAGTTCTTCCATCAGCCGGTCTTTCAGCTCCTGCCACACCGGCTCCATATCCATCCGGGAAAACATGGAAAACAAAAGTTTTAACAGGCCTTTGAGGTTTTTCAAGTCCGCCCGGATTACGTCATCGATACCGGGGTATTGGATTTTCAGCGCAATTTCTACGCCATTGGCCAGCACGGCGCGATGGACCTGGCCGATAGAGGCTGCGGCCAGCGGATTTTCATCAATATGTCGGATGTAGGCAACGCGATGGCCCAGCTCATTTTTAACCATTTTTTGGATTTCATCAAAAGCGACGGCCGGGGCATTTTGCTGAAGGGTTTTTAATGCCTGTACCACTTCCTCGGGCAGCAATTTTTCGTGCAGACTGATCATTTGGCCGATTTTCATGGGGACGCCTTTGAGACGGCCCAGGAGCTTTTTGACCCGCATGGCATTTTTCATTAAAATGATTGCCCGGTGTTCATCCCGGTTTTCCGTATCCCGGAAAATGTTGGCCACCGTGTTTCCGGCCATGGAAACCCCCACCCGGCCGGCAAGGCCGCCTAATCGGAACATGCGGGATGCAGCAGAACGGTTTAATTCTTTTCCGGCCATAGATCAAGTCCTGTTATGGGGCTGATAAAAATTAATTTTAGACATAATCACCTTATCAGTAAATAGAACAGCAGAAAAGACCGAATCCGGGTTTCATATCCATACGGTGTCATTATTTTTACTTGTATTTTTGGTAATATTCTTATAATGTCAAATAGTTATCTTTAAATCGAGTAATTCCAAAGTCCCTAACCCGGATAAATCGAAAAAGTTAAAAGTGAGCTAAAGTTTGAAGTGAGCTAAAGTTATGGTTAATGCCTTCGGCATTTTCAATTTTTATGTTAAAAATGATCGCGCATTTCACGCAGTCCTCAACTTTAGACACTTTAGATCACTTTAGATCACTTTAGTCACTTCACATTTTTTGAGTTTTTAAAAAGTTTGCCCAAAAAACATAAAAACAAAAGAGAAGAAACTAATGTATTACCTCTGATATAGAAGAATAAGCTGTGGTCTAACTGGGAGTAATCCTTGGTGTGTATAGGGTAATTGGAAGATGCTTTTGAAAATGTCTGAAGTCCTTATCCGTTGAGAAGATGGGGATATCTTTTTGGCTTGAAATGGAGCAAATAAGAAAATCAGTATTTGAGCCCTGAATTCCTTTACTTCGGAGCGTATTAAAATATTCCGCAGCCAGTTCATAATCTTTTGTGGAAAGTGGTAAATCAGGGAAAGCGGATAGTACCTTTTTAAGCTTTGAAAACTGTTGTTTGCTTTTAATACCGGAAAGGATTTCCTGCCGAACTGGACCAATCAATTGTACCCTGACTTCCTTGATCAGCTCATGGAGTTCAATAATTTCGATACGGGTCGCAGAATGGTTTTTTCGGCGAAGTGCCAAAGACCAGATACATGTGTCTACTAAAACTTTCATGTCACTTTACGCTGCTCTTTGTAAGAATAATCAGACTCATAATCAATTTTGCCGAATAATTTTAAAATTTCTATCTGTTTACGTCGTTGTATGTATTCGGTGAGCGCTTCGTTCACAACAGCTTTTTTTGTACGGTGGTGCCCGACTAAAAGGGCTTCTTTGATTAATTCGTCATTAATTGCTAAATTTGTAGCCATAATTAACCTCCTTTCATTCAACTTTTCACACATTGTAATTTAATTTATCATGTGTAAAAAAAAAGAGCAACCAGCATGATTATTCTTCTCCTCAACTCTTTTCCAAAAAACAGATAAAAATATTTTCAGAAAGGAGGAAGTTTGCTAAGCAGATGAGTTGAAGAAAATATAAATAAACAGAGGTGATCAAAATTATCGATATTCGAAATCATTTGCCGATGCATCGGATTGAATACCACCGAGGCGGTATTGCACTTTTTCCTGAAATTTCAGATCCCGATCCGGGCATGGCGATCCTGGTCCTCAATGAAAAAATTGGTTTTTTATCAATTACCTGCAATTGCCGGGCGTTTAAGGAAAAAAATAACTGCCCCCATAAAAGCGAATTGTCGGGCGTTATTGAGTTATTAAAGGATAGCCCGGATAATAATTGTTTTGACGAGATGTTCCGGGCAGGGCCTTGGTATCGACTGGCCACGGCATTAAATGACACTTTTCATGTTAAAATTGAAAAATTGAAAATTAATCCGGAAATGGCTGTTGATGGTAATAAGAACGTCTTAAACGTTTGCCAGGGGAATGAACCCCTGGTTGCCTATTATCCAATGAACCGGACAGACCAGACGGTGGGTATTGATGAAGGGGAGTTGTTTGTCCAAAGGACGGGCCTTGTCCCGACGGACGACCATCCGTTTCATCGCGGACACGTCATTGACATGCTGTCGTCAATGACCCTGACCGAATCCGAATGTGTCATGAATAAAAGAAAATTAAAAAGCCGCCGCCAGGCCCTTGAGGAGAGTTTTTGGTATCGTCTGGCCTATCATTGCCGGAATCTTTTTGCGCAGGATATTGTGGCGATTGACACCCGAATTGAAGAAGACGGAAAATGTATTGTCTGCTGCCGGGCCCAGCAGAATATTATACTCGAAATTTTTGTTCCGCGTGATTCGGTGGTGCTGATTATTAAAGCGCTGGGCGGAGATCACCCGGCCGGGAAACTGGCGCGCCTGCTTCCGGAATCCATGGAATCCATCGTAAGGGTGTCTGTTGATGGAGAAAATGATCTGGCAGTGATACTGTATCTGCTCCTTCATTTGCCGGATGGCACAACAGAAGCCATTGAACGAAGCCGCTTGGAAAAGTTCTGGTACCGGGATTCGGTGTACGTGCCCTGGCACGACATTATCGCAACCTGGCGAACGCCGGATCTGTTATGGAAAAAATTCAACGGCCAGTACCGGAAGAAAATTCGTCCGGACCGTATCCCGGAGGCGCTGGACAATATCGAAGATTTTTTTTCACCGCCCAATAGTGTTGACGATCAGGTTCAGCAGCTGGCAGTTCACCGGGATTTTAATCGGGTCGTCATCACGCCATTTTCCGAGGAACGGGACTGGCGTTGGATATCCGTTGATTACGGTTTTGGAAAAGATGTGACCCTATCGCTGGCGGATATTTATAATGCCAAATTGTCCGGCAAACGGTATTTGCCCGTGACCGGCGGGTGGGTGGATACCCGGGCCATTGATATCACCCCATTTTTAGGTGATCCGAAAAATTCGATTTCAAAACAGCTTGCAGGTTCCGGCACGCAGATAAAATTCTCCCGGACAGATATTCTTCGCCTGCAGGCCGTCACCGGTCGGCCGATTGAGATCCGTTCAATTGAGGGCAGGGATGACACTCAAGCAGAAGGCGGCGATATCCGCAAACTTCTGAACATGGCCCCCGCATCTCCGATCAGTGAGCTGGACGGTTTTTCGAGTGTTCTCCGGGAATATCAGCACCAGGGCCTGGAATGGCTGGCCTTTTTGTTTGAAAATGGTTTCGGCGGTTTGCTTTGCGATGAAATGGGACTGGGTAAAACCCATCAGGTCATGGGGCTGATGGTCTGGCTCATGAAAGTCAAAAAAGAGCATTCCCCGTTTCTGGTTATTTGTCCCACAACGGTGATTTCACACTGGGAACGAAAAATCACGGAATTTGCACCCGCATTGCATCCGCTGGTTTATCACGGCACGGACAGGGAATTGACGAATGGAAATAAGCCGGGAACGGTCCTGATTACATCCTACGGAATTATGATGCGGGATATTGCCCGGCTGTCAAAATTAAATTTTAGCCTTGCCGCGTTTGATGAAGCCCAGTTTATTAAAAATACAGCCACAAAGACCTATACTGCCGCCCTTGATCTTAACGCGGCCATGAAAATTGCCGTCACCGGCACGCCTATTGAAAATCGCCTGGGTGATTTAAAGGCGCTCATGGATCTGGCGGTTCCGGGCTATCTGGGTTCTGATGATTTTTTCGCGCAGCGGTATGAGTCTGAATGGGCAAAAAACCGCCTCAAAGAGCTGCGACAATTGGTCGGGCCGTTCACCCTGCGCCGGACCAAAAAAGTGGTGCTGGCCGAGCTGCCTGAGAAAATTGAGGACATCCGATATTGCCGGCTCACGGAATCACAGGTCCGCCTTTATCGGGATGCCGTGGCCGCCAGCCGAACCCGCATGCTCCATGCGCTTGAGAATGAAGATGAGGCCATACCCTATATTCATATTTTTGCCCTGCTGACACTTCTGAAACAGATCTGTAATCATCCGGCGTCCATTGTAAAAAAAGGATTCGATACCGGAAAAGGCCCCCTGGATTCGGGCAAGTGGCAGGTGTTTGAGGAACTGGTGGATGCCTGCCTGGAAAACGGACAGAAAATTGTGGTGTTCAGCCAGTTTGTCAAAATGATTGAAATAATTACCCGGTATCTGAAAAATAAGGGAATCGGCTTTGCTTCCATCACCGGTCAGACCCGAAACCGGGGCCGGGAAATTGACCGGTTTAATGA
>JAGGYV010000286.1 GCA_021162325.1 Desulfobacteraceae bacterium
TGCCAATGGCGCCGGCAAAGACCAACAACGCCCGAAAATCGAATCCGACAATCTCAAGGGAAATAAAACCGCCGATAATCATCATAAAATATTTCAAAAACGTATCAATGGCATAGGCTGTGCCCTGCTCTACTTTCATGGACGGATAAATTTTGTAATTCAGGTACGCACACAGCATTCGGGAGGCATATAAAAATATCGCCAGAATCAACGCCGCTTTTGCGATAATCCACAAAGAAAACGGGGAACTGCCGATACTGAATAACGGAAATGAAATAACCCGCCGGATGGGTTCAAGAATCCCCAGCAGATCGGCCATCACCAGGGCGGTGATAATAATTGAAATGTATAGAATAAACCCTTTCAGGGCCTGAACAAATGCAAGGGCGGGTTCATCTGATTTGCCGATTTTGCTCTCCCACCGCTGAAGCCTTCGGATGACCAGATGGTACACCACGGAAAACCCGATATAAACACCGGCAATCGCCCATGTTTTTATCCACAGCACAGTGGAAAACCGCTTATACCCAAAGCACCACATCACACCGGTCAGCAACGTCAGGCCCATAACCGGATAATAATACCGGCCAAAGCCTTTTAAAAAAGTCTGAAAGGACTGATCCGGCAGTTTAGGCAAAAGGGACAATACCGCTTTTTTTCTGAGCAGGATAATAAAAAGGAAAAATACAATGGACAAAAAAATCAAAAACCGAAGAAATGCCAAAAAATCCTCGTGCAACCCGAATGCTTCTGCGCCCCAGAGGACCGCGATGCCGAACAGGACATACAGCACGACCAGACGAAACAGACGAAAAATCGTATCCCCGTATTCTGTCTGGATAAAAAATATCTTCTGATGCACAATGCCACGAATCAGGCTGATCAAAAGAGCACCGATAGACCACAACGCCAGCAGCCTGCCGGTCAGCAAAAACCAGGGCGCATCATAGGAGATGAATGCCTTGATCAAAGAGAATGCGCCAAACAGAATCAACGGAATCAGCGCCGCGGTCACGGACAGCAGACCGAGCATCAAAAATGGATACAGTTCTTCGGGGAGTTTTTCAAAAAGTGGTTTAGCTGTCTGTTCCGCCTTTAAAAGAACCCGCTTACGGCCGATCAGGCTGTAAATAACCGCAATTAAAAAAACAAGAACGACCACCGAACCGGCAAATCCCAGCACCCGGCTCTGTTCAAGAACTTCAGAGATGAACTGCGGCAGTTTTGCAGGCAAGGACAGGGCCTGTTCATACAGATAATCCAGGGTATTGATGTCCCAGCCCAGGGGGGTGTATTCAAACAAAGACCGGGCCTGATTTCTTAAGTCATCGGTCACCTGCTCCGCCCCCCGCTTCATGGAATCCGCCATGTCGCCTGAAAATACAATGGGCGCCCTGTCACCTTCCATCGGTACTGCCGGCTCTCCGGAGTCACCAAGAGCAGGCAACGTCCCTGCCAGCTGAACCAGACAGACAATCAAAAAAATAAAAAAGGGCTGCGTGTTTTTCTTCATGAGGATCTCATCTTGATTTGATGTGAATATTTAATTTCCAGATTGAGCGTCTCCCATAGACGAAAACGAACCCATGCCGTTTCGAATGGAATAATAATGATAAAACGATCCATTGCCGGGGTGGATATCAATTTTCGGGAGTGTCACGGTTTGCCCCATGATGTTTAAATGGATCTGATTGGCACCCGGTGACAGCGGTACCCGGATGATGGTCAGGGTGGCCGGCAGCGTCTCCCAGCACCGGGTGTCCGGGACTTCCATGAGAAAAAACACTAAACGGACCAGTACTTCCAAATTGTCGTCATTGATGTTGTGTGCAATAGCCTCCTTGGCCACCACCCGGGCGGTTTCTTTCGCAATAACCGCCACCAGCCGCTCTTTTAATGATGCTTTTAAAATCTCTCCCACATCCGTTGTAATCATATCTGACGGCCCCGCATCGGCAAGCGGACCGACGCTCGGCGGCACCAGGCAACCGCTGCGGTCTTCATAGGTGGAAAAAGAAAACCGAATGGACGGGGGCAGTACAATATTGTGCGGAATCTTGACCGGTGATTTTCCCTGACTGACAAAAACAATCAACTCTCCGGCCGGGCGGACGTTTCTTTTTAATTCCGCTTCAGGAATAAACTGCCGAAAGTGTTCCACTTCATCATCAAAGCCCAGCCGTCTTCCCAAAGTGCAAAGTTTACGGGCCACCGGTGCCGGATCACCCATGAGCTCGGCCAGTTTTTTATATTCAATATACGCGCCGTTAATCTCGTTTTCCGCTTCATAACAATGGGCGATCAGGGCACGGGTAAAATAGTCGGCAAAACAGGCCTCAGGATAGGTATCATAGACCTCCAGCGCTTGCTTGGCTTCGACAAGCGCACTTTCATGATTCCCCAGCATGAGAAAATCCATCATCAGATACGTATGGACCAGCAACCGTTCCGCGTATTCCCCTTTGTAATCAGTGAGCCATTCGGACGTCACCATGGAGGCGGTCTGCTGGCCGGCACTGATCACATCCTGATCCTGCATCAACGCGGCAGCATTCAGCAAAAAATCAATGCTGCCCTGATAATCACCGGCATGGTGCAGGATTGCTCCTTTTTCCATGAAGTATAAGAGTTGATCACGTGTTGACACATCTTCTGCACTGGACAATGCACCGGATGCCTGGTCAATCTGACCGTTATAAAAGGCATCCCGCGCCATGTTCAGTTTTGCAGATGTGCATCCGGAAATCAAAGCGCTGAACAAAAAAATCAGCAGGCAGGCCCATTTGAAGTATCGGACAACGTAAAACAGTTTCATCTTATCAGGCATTAATCATTTCCGAGGATTGCTGAAATATTTTTCGTTTCCCGGTGGTAACAGTAAAAACTCATCGCCGCCGAAATGAAACACAAAAAAGGAATCGATTAACTATTACTTGAACAAAAAACCTCCAAATCACACTTTTTCCGTCTTTGCGAGGGAGGTACGACCGAAGCAATCTTATTAAAGACAGGGGATTACTTCGTCGTTCGTTCCTAGCGCCTCGTAATGACAGCCGGGATTTAAAGATTTTCGTTCAGGTACGACTAACGACTTACCAGCCGATAAACGGTTTTGAAGATTCCCGAATAATTTCCGTGCTGTCCGTCCATTCAATGAGGCCGGTCTGCAAATCAGTCAGTTCAAGGGTCAGGCTATAATACTGAAGGGTTTTTTTTGTCAGTCGGAACTGCTTGGGCTGTTTTTTCTTGATGGACCGCAGGGTTCCGGTCAGCATATATTCGGCACCCACCTGTCTGGCCCGCTGAAGCCGGGTCTCGGCGCTGACATTGCCGCCGTACTGATAATCGGATTCACTTTGAATATTACCCCGCTGGACCTTATTAACAAACCGGGCTTTTCCGGACTGCAATATTTCCTGGCGGAGATCATCGGTAATCCCGTCCGTCTCAATATGCTCGGAAGTCCGGTTGGCCACCCCGTAAATAATAAGCACGGGCCGGTCATCTAATCGCGAAACCAGCGGCGGTTTGTTAAGCAGTGATTCCACAAGGTCGCTGACGATGGCTTTTTTATCGGTAAAATCATAGCCTTCATCATAGTGGATGGCCTCATCCGGAGAAATATCCCGGGTGGTTGCGCTGCAGCCGGTCATCATGAACAAAATCATTGCCGAAAATACCAAAAAAGCACTTTTTTTAAAAAAATTCCGGAACATAGGTTGCCTCCTTTTAAATCGATAAGGTTATATTAAAAATTTAAATCCTGATTACTGAGTGAAAAATTTTCAATGAATCCGTAAAATAATAGGCAAATTTATGTAAAACCGCAAGGGATTCGATCAACTTAAATAATAAAAAATTTGCGACCCGCGAACCGATCGATCATTTTAGAACCAACTTCACAACCATCCGTTGACGGTCTGTTTCATATTCAGCTTTTTCCCTGCCCCGGCACCTGATTATTGTTATAATGTTTGCCTGCATAAAAATTATTTGTTATGAATAAAATCTGTTTTAACAATTCAATTATAATAGGTTAATATAATGACAAAATCATCAAATACTGACGATTCTGCGCATCAATTATGGAATTTTTTTGCGTCTGTCAAACTTTCAGTGGTTATCCTTCTGTCCCTGGCGATGACATCCATTATCGGCACCATTATCCCGCAAAATGAAAGTCCCATGCTGTACCATCAAAAATTCAGCGAGGGCCTGTTCAAGCTGTTCAATACACTGGATATCTTTGACATGTACCACTCCTGGTGGTTCCGGTTTCTACTCTGCATGCTGACGGTAAATATCATTGTCTGTTCAATCAACCGGCTGTCGTCCACCTGGAAAATCATTTTCCCCAAAAAGCCGTCCTTTAATATCAACCGGTTTCGAAAAGCTAAAAATCGCCAGCAATGGTCGGCTGCAGGCTCTGTCGAACAGGTAAAGGACGTAACTTCCCCCTGGCTGTCCAAACGGTTCAACCGATTTACGGTGGAATCTTCAGAAAACGGCTATCTCCTATTCGGTGAAAAAAACCGATGGACCCGCCTGGGCATCTATGCAGTTCATCTGAGCATTATATTAATGATTGCCGGCGGCATGGTGGGGTCTCTTTTCGGATTTGACGGGTTCGTGAATATTCCCGAAGGGGAATCGGTCGACAGTATTCTCCGGCGAAACAACCAGCCGGAAGTAAAGCTGAATTTTAAAATTAAATGCGATGACTTTGATCTCACCCTCTATGAATCCGGGCTGCCCAAAGAATATCGGTCCAGCCTGTCACTTATTAGAAACGATCAAATCATTATTCAAAAAAATATTATCGTAAACGATCCGTTGCGGTTTGAAGGCATTAACATCTTTCAGTCCAGCTACGGCAAAATTCCTTCAACAGAAACAATTCCAGTGAATAAGTTCACTGTCACGATTACAGAAAAAGCTTCCGGCCTGATATATAATAAGAAGGCGGCCATAGAAACTCCCATTGAGATGCCGGGAAACTCTGGGACGTTGGTTGTAGTAGATTTTCGCCGCAGTATCCCTTATCACGGCATAGATATGCCAAATGCTTTTTTGTGCCGCATGGACAACAGAAATGGGGAACCGGAGCACTTCATTATTCCAGCAGACTCTCCTAGGTTTGATGTAATGCGCAAAGGAGATTTTATAATATCTATCAATAACGTAGAATTTAAAGACGTAGTTCCGGAAATTCAATATTACACCGGCCTTCAAGTAACCAAAGATCCTGGCGTCCCCATCGTCTATGTGGGATTTTTATTTATGATCATCGGGTGCTATGTCACTTTTTTTATGTTTCATCAAAAACTTTGTATCGAGATTTCAACAGACCGCGGAAAAACAGCAGTAACGGTCTCTGGAATTTCCGAAAAAAACAAACCCGGTATGAATGCAATTATCCGAAGACTGTCCAAACAACTCCAAAAACTCACTTAGTCGATAAAAGGGACCGATATGACAAGTTCAGAAATATTTTCAATAATAACGTTTGTCTATGGATTGGCAACACTTCTATATGTCTTTTCATGGATTTTCAAAAAACCCCTCCCCGGAAAAATAGCGACAGCGGTCACCATCGTTGCTGTGCTGGGGAACCTAACCGGTATTATTCTCCGGTGGATTGAATCCTATCAGATGGGAATCGGGCATGCGCCGTTATCCAATCTTTATGAATCCCTGATCTTTTTTGCCATGACCATTGCACTGACCCATCTCTTTATAGAATATAGATACAAGCTCCGGTTTGTCGGCATGGTAGCCAGCCCCATTCCTTTGCTGGCAATGGCCTACGCATCTTTACCCAAAGTCAATGATGCCATACAACCGCTAATCCCGGCACTACAAAGCAACTGGCTGATCACGCATGTGATGACCTGTTTTGTCGGGTACGCCGCGTTTGCCATCGCCTTTGGCATCAGCATTATGTTTCTCCTCAAACCTTCGGAGGGCGGGGCACCGTCCGGTATTGTCAGCCGCATCCCGGACTTTGACATTTTAGACGACCTGACCCACCAGATGGTCATGTTCGGATTTTTATTTTTATCCATCGGCATTATCACCGGAGCCGTCTGGGCCAATCAGGCATGGGGCAGATACTGGGGCTGGGATCCAAAAGAGACCTGGTCCTTGATCACGTGGCTGATTTATGCCTCCCTCCTGCACGCCCGGTTAATGAGAGACTGGAAAGGAAAAAAGATTGCCGTGTTGTCATGTGTCGGCTTTTTAGCCGTAATTTTTACATACTTTGGCGTTAACCTGTTGCCGGGTCTCCACAGTTATCAATAATTATCAATGAATTACATTTTTATTGACAAATGAGCATAGACTCGGTATCCATTTTCTTTTTATATAAATAAATATTTAGATAAAATCTCAGACGATGCCCGGTTTAACACGGTCTAAACGGGTATTATACGACTAACCTCTACAGATTTGACGGAGTTTACATGAGCAGTACAGACCAAAATCAAACAGTTTCACCAAAGGCTGAGCCGGAGGCTGCCCCGGATCCGATTCACCACGGACCGGAGACAAACGACAGCCCCCCTGCAAAATCATCCGGATGGGCCGTTTTTCTGTTTTTTATGATCGGCTTTGCGGGTAGCCTGCTTTCCGGATGGATTCTGTTTCCGGAGTTACTCTATTCAAAAAAATCCCAGCCCATCGACTTCAACCATGCCCTGCACTTGGATGAAGTTTCTGATGGGTGTGAATCCTGCCATTATTTCAGAGATGACGGCAGTTTTTCCGGAATGCCGGATCTCGGCAGCTGCATCGACTGCCATGAAGAAGCCCAATCCGATGACCCGGAAGAAATAAAATTCGTTGATGAATATGTAACGCCCGGAATTGAAGTCCCCTGGCTTAACCATTCCAAACAGCCGGATTGTGTTTTCTTCTCTCATTCCGCCCATGTGATGGGCGCGGATATGTCCTGCGAAAGCTGCCATGGAGACATCGGCACCTCCGAACACACGCGGGTTTATGAGGAAAACAAGCTGACCGGTTACAGCCGGGACATTTGGGGGCACAGCATCTCACGTCTGGGAAAACCGGAAGCAGGTACGCCCCGACCGATGAAAATGAACGACTGCGCCAAATGCCATGAGGAAGAGACCGGGCATAAAGGGGCATGTTTTCAATGCCACAAATAAATCTGATTAAAACGCACCAATGGTTTTAAATCGTTTTTGATATATCTACGAGGATGATTCCATGAAAATAGATCGAAGAAGTTTTCTATCATACACAACAGCAGCGGTACTCGGTGGCACCGCCGGATCCATGTTGACACCGGCACCCTGGAAACTGATAGACGATGCAGCCATTTGGACACAAAACTGGCCGTGGACCCCGGTTCCGGAAGACGGCGAAGTGACATATAAAAAGTCCGTCTGCACTCTCTGTCCCGGCGGTTGCGGCATCACTGTCCGCCTGGTTAACGGCCGCCCGATTAAAATCGAAGGGTCAAAAGAGTATCCTGTAAACAAAGGCAGCCTCTGCCCCATGGGGATTTCCGGCCTACAGTATTTATACGGCCCCTCACGCGTCACGTCGCCGTTAAAAAGAGAGGGGAAACGAGGCGAGGGAAAATGGAAAAAAGTCAGTTGGGATGAAGCACTGGCAGCGGTAACAAAAAAACTTTCCGAACTTCGGGCCACCGGCCGATCCCAGTCCGTTGTATGTCTCACCGGTTCTGATCGCGGCACCATTCCCAATTTGATCGACCGTTTTTTAACCGTATACGGCTCACCGAACTTTATCCGGTCTTCAACGGCTCAGGATGCCATTGAACAGGCGATCTATTTAACTCAGGGAAAACAGGGGACACCGATATTTGATATTGAAAATGCAAATTTTATTTTAAGCTTCGGCAGCGGTATTTTAGACGGCTGGGGATCTCCGGGACGGTTGTTCAACCTTTACGGCGGCCTGAAACCAACCAAAACAATCATCCAGATTGAACCCCGCCTGTCCGACACGGCAGCCATGGCAAATCAATGGGTGGGTATCAACCCCGGTACGGAAACGGCCCTGGCCTTAGGTCTGGCCCACGTCATTATCAAAAAATCTTTATATGATAAAAATTTTGTTGAAAATTTTGCTTTCGGCTTTGATGACTGGACAGATGAAGATGGCAAGACACACGACGGCTTTTCGACAATGGTCAAAAATTTTACACCGGAAAAAGTTGCCCAGATAACCGGTATTGACAAGACGGAAATTGTATCACTGGCCAGAAATTTTGCACGGGCTTCCAAACCCATCGCGATCAACGGCCGGGGCCAAGGCGATGTACCGGGCAGCATTGATGAAAGCCTGGCGGTCCAATCGCTTAATGCACTGGTGGGAAATATCAATAAACCCGGTGGCATATCCGCAATACCGGATTCGAACTATGCCAAATGGCCGGAAGTCACCATCGATGAAGTCGCTTCTAAAGGGAGGCAGCAACCGCGCATTGACGGTGCCGGAAGTGAACAATTCCCCAATACGCGATTTCTATTAAACCGGTTACCGGAAATATTAAATAAAACAAAAGATGAATCCCCTGTACAGGCCCTGCTGGTCACCGCCGCGAATCCCCTGTATACGCTCCCGGACACGGCGTCAACGAAAAAAGCGTTTGACCGGATCCCGTTTATTGTCAGTTTCTCTCCGTATATGGACGAAACTGCCGCTTACGCAGATTACATTCTGCCGAACCATTCTTACCTGGAACGTCTTCAGGAGGTCCCCACGGATGCCGGCATTTCCCGCCAGGTCATCGGACTGGCAAAACCGGTAGTACAGCCAATCTATGACACAAAACATGTGGGTGATTCATTTATCCTTATCGCAAAAGCCCTTGGCGGCTTCATTTCAAACGCGTTCCCCTGGAACAATTATGAAGGATTCCTCAAAGAAACCTTAAAAGACCAGTGGCGAGAATTAAACCGAAAAGGGATGATTGAAATAGAGAATAACACCCCGGAACCACTGGCTTATACGTTTAATACGGTTTCTGGAAAATTTGAATTTTACCCGACGGCCCGCAACACCGCACAGCCGAAAAATCGCTCGGCACTGCCGTCTTATACACCGGTCCCCATTGAAGGAGACATCCAGCGTTTTCAATTGGTGTTGATTCCCTATGATACGATTCGTCTGGCCAGCAACAATATTGCCAATTCCCCATTCATGACCAAAACCATTGATGATACGGTACTGAAAAAACAGACCGGCATGGTTGAAATCAATCCGACAACCGCCCGGGGACTTGGATTAAAAGAAGGCAGCACGGCATTATTGACAACGCCCAAAGGCAAAGCAACCGTAAAAATTCATCTCTTTGAAGGAATCATGCCTGGTCTTATCGCAATACCCAAAGGACTCGGCCATACCGCATACAACAAATTTTTGGCGAACAAAGGAACCAACTTCAATGATCTGATCGGTCCCATTGAGGATCCGGGTTCCGGTCTTGATATGGCATGGGGTATCCGGGCCAAATTAATCCGGATATAAAAAATATTTTTCTATATCCCTTAAACGCTTAAAGTCGTGTTATATATTTGATCTAAATTCAACGACGAGGTTTTCATGAAAGAAAAAAACGATTACAAACAAGCCAAAAGATACGGGATGGTCATTGACTTGGACAAGTGTACCGGTTGCGGCGCCTGCATGGTTGGCTGTTATTCGGAAAACAATGTCCCGTTCAAGGCTGATGAAACCAACAAATTAGACAGCATTAACTGGATTCGAATATTTAAAATTACCAATGACAAACCCTACCCGGAGACGGAAACCTGCTATATACCCATGCCCTGCATGCAGTGTGACGGGGTCGGCAAACATGGACATCCCCCCTGCGTCTCGGTATGTCCGGCGGTTGCGACCGATTATGATTATGATACCGGAATTATCAGCCAAATTTACACCCGCTGCTTCGGCTGCCGTTACTGTATGGCGGCCTGTCCGTATCATGCGCGTAAATTTAACTGGTGGGACCCGGTCTGGCCGGCGGACATGGAAAAATATCTAAACCCAAAAGTTTCTCCCCGGATGCGGGGGGTGGTTGAAAAATGTTCATTCTGTTTCCATCGCTACCAGCAGGCCCGGGACAAAGCCTATTTGGAAAAACGAGAAGAGCTTGCAGAAAATGAATACCAGACCGCCTGTGCGGAAGCCTGTCCGACCGGTGCCATCACGTTCGGCGATCTGAACAATAAAAATCATGCGGTTTATAAACTAAAAAACAGCCCCAAGGCGTTTCGCCTGCTGGAACGGCTGAATACAAACCCCAAGGTTTATTATCTGACAAGTAAAAAATGGGTACGACGGGCCGGCGATAACTACCTGACCCATGAAGAACCGGGAAAAATTAAAAACAATATGAAAGAACACCATTAAACGACAATAGCAAGGAGCAGTTAGATGAATGAAACACCATTGATTCCTGCGGGTGTTAAAAGATGCTCGAAATGGCAGTTTTCCCTCTGGATGGCGGCAGCAACAGCTGTCCTGCTGTGGGGCGTTTACGCCATGTATCTGATCTGGTACAAAGGCTTAAACCAGACCAACATGAATGATGCCTATGGTTTCGCCCTCTGGATCTGGGCAGACCTCGCTGTCATCGCACTGGGCGGCGGCGCGTTTTTTTCCGGATTTTTAACCTATATCATCAACAAAAACGAACTAAAAAATATCATCAACTTAGCCGTGGTCATTGGGTTTATATGCTACAGCTCTGCTTTGTTGATTCTGGCCATTGATGTTGGCCAACCCCTGCGCGCATGGTTTATTTTCTGGCATGCCAATGTTCACTCCATGCTCACGGAAGTGGCTTTTTGCCTGTCATGTTATTTTGCCGTACTGACCATTGAATTTATTCCCCTGATCCTTGAAAACCCGAGACTGGACAAAAAACCCTTTCTGCATCATTTAAGTCATAACATGCATGGCATTATGGCAATTTTTGCGGCCACCGGCGTTTTTCTCTCCTTCTTTCATCAGGGATCTCTGGGCGGTGTGGCCGGTGTTCTCTATGGTCGTCCCTTTGCCTTTCGGGAACATATATTAATCTGGCCCTTTACTTTTTTTCTGTTCACCTGGTCAGCGGCCGCATACGGTCCGTGTTTCACCATCCTGGTGACAAAAATTACTGAATTGATTACGCGGAAGAAACTGGTCAAAGACAATGTGATTCATCTTTTTGCTAAAATTTCCGGCTGGATGATCATTACCTACATTATCGCCAAAACCATTGATACCATTTACTGGGCATTTGTGACCGCCCCGGGCTTTGGATTTACCCTGATGGATTTTTATGCCAGTTCCACATATAATATCGGACTCCTGTTTGCGGAAATCGTTATCTGCGGATTTATTCCAGGTCTGATTTTAATTACCAAACGTGGCAGGGAAAACTCTTTTCTGCTGATGTCAGCCATCATTCTCGGGGTAATCGGTGTTTCACTCAACCGATGGGTCATGGTACTACAGGTAATGGCGGTTCCGGTATTCTCATTCAATGAATGGTACACATATATGCCCAGCTGGCAGGAAGTGGCGACCACCGTTCTGCCGGTTGCCTACGGGATTATCGTGATTTCCCTGGCGCATCGTTATTTACCGGTTTTCCCACAGGAAAAAGAATTAAACCCGATCGATTAAACCCAATCTATTAAACCGGGCCGATTAAACTATCGGTCAAGGAGGACAACATATGTTTCCATTTTGTTTTGAATGGGCCTGGGACATTTCCCATATCGTTTTCATGGGAGGATTGTGGTATGCCTTATCAATTATCGGTGCCGGAATGACTTTTGCGATAGTCAAATCAGTATTTGACTGTGCCGGCCATGATGATCAGGACCACGGCCACCACTAATTAATTGTTGCGGGGCTTTGCCTCTATAAATCAAATCTGTTATAAAGCGCTGCCTTGTGCTATAAAAGCCTGAGGCAGCGCTTTTTTTTCTTTATTGAGCGATTTCCAATTTCACCGCATCTACTGCGTCAAATGCTGCACCGCATAGCGGGCTATAGCGAACCAGCCTTTTCCTTGTATATGCAGCAAACTTGAAAATCGCTGAACTATAATTCCATCACCTAGTTGCTGATATCAAATAACATTATAATAAAATAGAGTAACCCATGGATGAAATAATTATTAAAGGCGGACGTTCCCTTTCCGGTGAGGTGGTTGTCGGCGGCGCTAAAAATGCGGCACTGCCCATTCTAACCGCATCGATTCTTGCGAAAGGAAAATTTACCTTTCACAATGTCCCGAACTTAAGAGACATCGACAGCATCAAGGCGCTTCTGTCCACCATGGGGGCGACTGTAGAAAGTGACGGCCATACGATTCATATCGACACGACCGGCATCAATCATCATGAGGCTCCCTATGAGCAGGTCCGGAAAATGCGGGCTTCTATCCTGGTCCTCGGGCCGCTGCTGGCGAGAATGAAAAAAGCAAAAGTCTCATTGCCCGGTGGCTGCGCTATCGGCGCCAGACCCATTGATCTGCATTTAAGCGGGTTAGCCCTTCTGGGCGCGGATATCAAACTGGAACACGGGTATGTTGAAGCAAGCTGCAAGCAGCTAAAGGGCGCTGAAATTTACTTTGATATTCCGACGGTCACCGGTACTGAAAATCTAATGATGGCAGCAATCCTGGCAACCGGAACAACCATATTGCGCAATGCCGCTCGTGAGCCGGAAATAATCGCTCTGGCGGATGTTTTAATCCAAATGGGTGCAAAAATCAGCGGCGCCGGAACAGCAGTAATTACCATCAAGGGAGTAAAAAAACTCAAACCCGTGACAGCGACCATCATTCCGGACAGGATCGAGGCCGGCACCCTGATGGTGGCCGCCGCCCTGACCGGAGGGGATGTTAAAATCAAGAATTGCGACCCTCTTCACCTGAAAGCCATTATCCATAAACTTGAAAAATCCGGTGCCCAGGTCCAGGTCTTTAAAAAATCGGTTCGTGTCAAGGGCAGCAACACCATTAACAGTATTGATATTAAAACCATGCCCTATCCCGGGTTTCCCACGGATATGCAGGCCCAGTTTATGGTATTGATGTCCGTTGCCAACGGATTTTCCGTCATTGCAGAAAATATTTTTGAAAATCGTTTCATCCATGTCAGTGAACTCTGCCGCATGGGAGCCGATATTACGATTTCCGGCAGCCATGCCATGATCAAAGGCGTTTCCACGTTATCCGGTGCACCGGTTATGGCGACGGATCTCCGGGCCAGCGCGTCATTGATACTGGCCGGGTTGGCAGCAAAAGGAACGACTTCCGTCAGCCGGGTCTATCACCTGGACCGGGGGTATGAATCCCTTGAAAAAAAACTGGCCCATCTGGGCGCGGCCATTAAACGGGTTTCCGTAAAAAAGACTGCCTGAAGTGTTCCCATTAAATCCGACTCCGCCTGCTACCACACATTCTTTCCCAAAATATTCTTTGACTGCCCCCATCTATTACCGCCCACTCATCCCGCTGCTCATTGCATTTATCGCGGGCATTACCACTGCCAATTATCTGCCTGAACATACAGGGCTTATCTATTTTTGCATTCTTGTATCAGCCGCTATGATCGTTTACTCAATTTGCCGACACAAAAATGCCAGACTTTCTCCTTTGTTCCTTTTTTTCTTTCTGGGGTATTATACCTTAACGCCATGGCTGGCTTCATCTTTTTCGAAAGACCATATCAATTTTTATGTCAATGACCATATTAAATGGGAAATATCAGGCATCATAGAAGACCCGCTCATGTCTCAGGGCTTACGAACGGTCTGTATTATAAACCATCTCCGGTTATCCCGCCCCAACAGTCATGAATCACCGATTTCCGTCAAAGGAAAAATACGGGCCGTCATTTACGGAAAACCAGGCCGCCTGACCATTGGCGACCGGTTGACATTTACCAGCAAAATCAGACCATTTACAAATTTTAAAAACACCGGCGGATTTGATTATATCAGATACATGACGTTTAAGCAGGTCCAGGGCAATGCGTATGCGTCTTTTCAAAAAATCACCATTGGGCCTTTTGTAAATAATTTACAAAAAAAATTATCATCCGCCCGACTTAAAATTTCCGCCCTCATCGATCAGGCATCTGACGGCGATGCGAACGCCATATTACATGCCCTGATTCTGGGTAACCGTCGACTAATTTCAAAACCCCTGCGTCAGGCATTCAACCGGGCGGGGATCAGCCATATTCTGGCTATTTCCGGCCTGCATATCGGCATTGTCGCCTCTTTTTCCTTTTTCATGCTTACATGGCTGCTTTCCCGATTTAACCCTTTCCTGCGGCATGCCTGGACACGAAAAGGAGCAGCGGTTTTATCCCTTATACCAATTGGTATCTACGGCATCATGGCCGGTATGTCGCCTTCCACCCAGCGGGCCGTGATTATGGTGGGCGTATTTCTTTTAACGTTTCTTATCGAACGCGACCATAATTTAATCAATACCGTATCGATTGCCGCTTTGATCATTTTAATCATTTCCCCGCCTTCCCTTTTTTCCATTTCATTTCAGCTGTCGTTTGCAGCGGTACTCTCGATTATCTATGGGATTTCCAGAATATTCCAGGCAAATGAGCCTCCCAATAACAGTGTGTCTTATCTGGTAAAAAAACTGGCGTCGTTCGTTACCGTATCAGGCCTTGCCATTATCGGTACCGCCCCTTTAACCATGCTTTATTTTAACCAGATATCGTTGACGGGAATTTTTTCCAACCTGATTTTTATTCCATTAATTGGATTTGCTGTTGTGCCGGTGGGTTTGTTTTCCGTTATGGTATTACTGCCTGTCTGTTCCAGTGCCGCCTTTTGGGGCCTGAAAGTATGCGACATTATCCTGACTTTTTCCATTGAGTGGATTAACCGAATTGCAAATTTGCCGTATGCGGCTATAAAAACAATTACCCCATCGTTCATTGAGATGATCTGCGCGTATGCATTGTTTGGATCTGTTTTGTACTTATTATTTCCCAAGACAGAACAAAATCCGAAGAATACCACCCAAAATGTTAAAAAATCCTTTTCCAACAGGAAATGGGTGCTAATGTTTGCCGGTATTTCATTGTTCGTATTGTCAGCTGATATTTATTACTGGATTGAAAAACGCTGGGGAAAAGAGGACCTGACGGTTTCAATCGTGGATGTGGGACAGGGCAATGCCGCACTGTTGGAAATGCCGGGCGGCCAATGCGCGCTTATTGACGGGGGCGGGTATTCAACCAATTCTATTTTTGATATTGGCGAAAAGGTAATCGCGCCATTTTTGTGGCGAAAAAAAATTAAAACCGTCGAAACAGTCATTCTGACGCATTATGATGCGGATCACTTAAACGGCCTTATCTACATTCTGAACCATTTCAATGTCAGGCAGGTTTTCGCCAATCATGACACGGCCACCTGTTCTAAAAACAAAGACTTTCTCGATGTAATTCATAATAAACAAATCCATTATCCGCCGTATAATACGTTTTCAAAAAATTTAGAAATAAACGGGGTGCAGATAAAAACATTTTATCCTGTAAAAAACTTTGAAGACCTTTCATTAAAAGACGCATGGCGGGATTCAAACAATAATTCAATGGTGGTTCAGGTGAATTTCGGAAAAAATAGTATCCTTTTTCCAGGAGATATTATGAAGGAAGCTGAAAAAGAACTCGTTAATTTGAATTGTGATATACAATCCACCATCATGGTGGCCCCCCATCACGGCAGCAATAGTTCCAGTACACAAAAATTTCTAAAACGGGTCAATCCGGAATATATTATTATTTCATGCGGCACCCAAAATCGATTCGGTTTTCCAGCGCCTGAAGTGATGGCGCGTTATGAAAAGAACAAAATATTAACATTTCGGACAGATATAAATGGTGAAATCTCTATAACCAATGATGGTAAGCATCTTATTCTGGAACCGCTGAACGGGGAAAAGATATCGTTAGGGGATCATTTACGCCAATAATATTTTCAGGTATCCTGCTTTCTTTGACGCTCCAGAGCGGATAAAACAGATGCCGGATTACGCTCTACGCGGTAATTCGGCCGACAATGATGATAACCCCCAATTATTTCATTAATTCCTTCTATTACCAGATCCAACGCCTCAGTTCGTGCCTTTATAAGAGGATATCAAGTATGGTTTGGTTTTAATATCCCCTCAAAAAATGAGCAATTGCAACTTTTTTCAAAATTAGACACCTCAAAATCTTGTATGTCCTCAAAACAAAAAATATTACGTAAAGTTATCGATATGCTTCACTGCTGATATTTTCTGTGCTATTATCGTTTTGGGTGTATGGTGGCAGGAAAAAATGTTGTATTTTTACATCAGGTAAAAATTACATATACGGCCCCGGAATTCCGCGTTTACGCGAAACTCAGGGGACTGTGGATCAGAAAAAATCCATCATCATGCGTAGGGTGGATTAGCGAAGCGTAATCCACCACTGAAGATAAATATCCTGCCCCCGGAATTTAAGTCAATATTTACAATGAGTCGCCGGATATATTTCAATAAATAGGTATGCTGTCCCCGGAATTCGCGTTCGGAATTCGGATTATTTTCTTAAAGTGCTCTTTTTGGCACCAAAAACATAGCACTAAGCCAATTTTGAGGCCTATTTTTTACATCATTCTTTGAATTTTCAATTACTTGATTTGGCCCGACAAAAATTCATTATTGTATTTATTTGATAACACACCTGATTTTTTCTTGTCATATACTCATTTCTTCTATATAATTTTTTAAATTTTGAAACCATCCGATCAATCGATTGCTGTTTTTACAAAA
>JAGGYV010000268.1 GCA_021162325.1 Desulfobacteraceae bacterium
AATTTGTGGTCCATGAAATTTGCCGGATTACGCGCTGACGCGCTAATCCGGCCTACGATTTATTTGTTTTTTAGATTTAAATAAATCATTTTTAACCGGACTTAATATGTATGTTTAACCTGAAGGGCTATGAAATCCTCCTTGAACACCCCCCGAAAAACGGGATAAAAATCTATTCTGCCCGCCATATCCAGTCCGCCAGCAAAGTAAAAATTCATTTTTTACCGGTTAAAGAACAGTCAAAAGACCTTTATGAAGATATTTATCAGTATTTCCAGCCGTTAAAAAAAATAATGTCTCATCATATCGCCCACGTGTATGCGATAGAAAAAATCTCAGATGCATCAACATCAGGCATTGCCTTTACTCTGGAAGAATTTGCGGGGATTTCGTTAAAAGAATATTTAGCCAAAAACGGTCCATTCAATTCCGATCAATTGATCCCTATCGCTATTCAGATTGTTACAGCCATCAATGATCTGCATAAAGTCGGCCTGCCCCATAACGGACTGATGAGTGCCAATATTGCGATTGCCCCGGCGAAAAGCCATATCTGTATCCATGATTTTGCTTTTGGAATGTACTCCATCATTTCACCGGCGGCGTTAATTCCTGAAAACAGCGGGCAAGTCTCCATCGCGAATGAGCATCTGCCTTATATTTCACCGGAACAGACCGGCCGGATGAATTGTGAAATTGATTACCGAACTGATTTTTATTCCCTGGGGATTATATTTTATGAACTGCTCACCGGAACCCCGCCGTTTATCGGCAGCACGCCCATGGAATTGATTCACGCCCATATGGCTAAAAACCCTGAAATACCTCAACAAATACAAGAAAAAATCGGTGGCCCGCTGTCAGACATCATCATGAAGCTGCTGTCAAAATCCCCTGACCAACGCTATCAAAGCGCTTATGGAATTAAGGCAGACCTGCTTTACTGCCTGAAACAAAGCCACTCGGGTGCCCCCTTTCCCCCATTTCAGATCGCCCGTCATGATGTCTCCGAACAATTCAGGTTTCCGGAAAAAATTTACGGCCGGGAAGTTGAAATGGCCATGCTGATTGATGAGTTCAATCGGGTAAAAGAAAATAATATCGGCATATCCATGATCGCCGGTTATTCAGGCATCGGAAAATCACGTGTTGTTGAAGAAATCCAGAAATATGTCGTCAAAAAAGGGGGGCATTTCATTTCCGGGCAATATGAACAGCTTCAGCAGGATATTCCCTATAGCGGCCTGATCCAGGCATTCCAGGAAATTATTAAACAGATTCTGACGAAACCGGTCGACCAGATTGATGACTGGCGGCATAAACTGATTGACGCCCTGGGTTCAAATGCCCGGGTTGTTGTCGATGTTCTCCCGGAAATTGAATTCATTATCGGAAAACACCCACCGGTAACGGAACTTTCACCGAAAGATGCCCGGAACCGGTTTCATATGGTTTTTGAAAAATTTCTCCAGGTACTTGCCTCAAAAGAGCATCCATTGACATTGTTTATCGACAATATGCAATGGACGGATGCTGCCGGCTTGAAACTGATGGAGTCTTTTTTTACCGGCACCCGAACGCGAAATTTTTATTTCATTGGGGCGTATCGCAATACCGAAATCAGCAGTACGCATCCTTTATTTGATTCCATTGAGTTGATTAAGCATACAGGAATGCCGGTTCAAACCATTACTTTAAAACCGATCAATGAAGCCGATATATGTCATTTACTTTCAGATACGCTCCAGGCAGGTATTGACCAGGTAAAATTGCTGGCACAAATAATTCTCGATAAAACCCGGGGAAACCCTTTTTTTATCAAACAGTTCCTGGAAACAATGAACAAGGAAGGTTTTTTTGCATATGATTATGAAAATGGCCGCTGGCAGTGGGATATTGAGCAAATAACCGCGCAACGCATCACCGATAATGTGGTTGATTTTATTGCCGCCAAAGTATCGAAGCTGGGTAATTCTTCACGCAATACCCTCCAGCTGGCATCCTGCATCGGCGATTCTTTTTCTCTGCCGCTGCTGTCTTTAATAGCCGCCAAACCGGCCCGTACGGTTACATCTGACTTGCGCGAAGCGATCGCCCTTGGATTAATTATGCCAAAGGGTGATGCCTACCAACGTATGGAAAAATCATTAACTAAAAGTCAAGACCAAAACAATCTAAGGACGGACAATCCGACGACGCCATTAAATCCATCCGGAGATATTACATTCGAATTTTTACACGACAAGGTCAGGCAGGCTATTTACGCTCAAGTACCGGATGTAAAAAAGAATACAATCCATCTTCAAATCGGAAACCTGATTTTAAAAAATACGAATCTAAAAGATCTGCCCAGCCGGATCTTTCCCATTGTCCATCATTTCAATCAAGGAAAAAATCAGCTGGGAAAAAATACCGATGTCCGGCAACTGGCCCGATTAAACCTGATGGCCGGCAAACGGGCAAAAGACGCGGCGGCCTATTGCCAGGCCCTCAGCTATTTGAAAACAGGGGAAAAATTTTTAACCGACAATACCTGGATTGAAAACTATACCTTAATTTTCGACATCAAAAAGCACCGGATGGAATGTGAATATCTTCTGCATAATTTCGATAACGCGGAAAAACTGTTTCAAATCCTGCTGAAGCGGGCTGATTCCGACGAAGACAAGGCGGCCATGTACAATCAAAAAATGATCATGCTGGCCAGCCTGGCAAAACATGAAGACGCATTAAAAATCGGCGCGAGCGGATTGCGGCTTCTGGGAGTCAGACTCCCGAAAAAAGCCGGAAAATTAGATGTACTAAACAGCCTTCTGTCCTTAAAAATCAGGCTTCACCATAAAGAAATTAACTCTCTGCTTGAACTCCCGGAGATATCAGATCCCCGTCTTTTATTGACCCTTAAAATGATGATGAACCTGAGTTTATCCGCTTATTTCTGCCAGCCGTATTTAGCGTCGTACCTGGCACTGCATATTTTCAAAATAACGCTCAAACACGGCAACTCCAATGTGTCCCCATTTGCTTATGTGGTATATGGCGCGGCCCTGTGCGCAATATTTAAAAGTTACGACGCCGGCTATCAATTCGGAGAGCTGGCCCTGAAAGCAAAAAACAAATTCGGCGGTACTGAAATGACTGCCAAAGTATTATTATACGTTGCCAATGCGATCTCCCCATGGACCCGTCATATAAACCAGGTTATCTCATTAAACCGTGAAGGATTGAATGCTGCCCGGGAAACAGGAGATTTAAACTATGCTGTATATCATATTCAAATGCTTATCGTTTCATTATCTGCCGCCGGAAGACCGCTCAGTGACATTGCAGAGGAATGCGACCGATATTTTAAATTTGTGGAACAGACCCACGATATCGGTGCATTAAATTATCTCATGTCCGTCCGGCAGTATATAAACTGTTTAAAGGGTAAAACCGTTCATTGTCATAGTTTAAATGACGAACATTTTTCCGAAACCCACCATATTGAAAATATGGAATCCGACGATATCAAGATAATTCTGGGAAGACATTACCTGATAAAACTGAGACTACTCTATATAATGGAGGATTATGAAGGCGCATTAAATACTGCAAAGAACTGTGCTGCACTGAATCATTACAGCATGGGAACCATCATTATTCCGGAATATTACTTCTATCACTGCCTGGTTCTGGCAGCACTGTATCCGTCTACATCCATCCTGAAAAAAAGCCTCTATCGCCGGCAAATCATAATTTTCTGTAATCGATTAAAACAACTGTCATATCAATGCCCTGAAAATTTTGAAGACAAATATTTACTGGTCGAAGCCGAACACGCCAGAATCACCGGCCAGGACCGCCAGGCGACTACATTTTACCACCGTGCCATTGCCGCAGCCAATGCCAATGGCTTTACACAAAACCATGCCATTGCCAATGAAGCGGCGGCAAAATTTTATATTTCAAGAGGCTTTGATGATATTGCGACAACATTTATGGATAAAGCGCGACAAAGCTATCATTACTGGGGGGCCAAAACCAAAGTAGACCTTCTTGAAAAAAATTTTGCATCTCTTCTAACGGCTCGTCCCCAGGAAAAACCCTTTCCAGGCGGTCAGCATCTTGATTATAACGCCATCGTCAATGCCCTTCAGGCAATCTCCACAGAAATTGTTTTAGAAGATTTATTAAAAAGCCTGATGAAAATTGTTCTGGAAAACGCCGGCGCCCGAAAAGTGCAGTTTCTGACAATCAAGGGCGACCGGATGTATTTGGAAGCGCAAAACAGCATTGACTATGAAGAAACCGTGGTTTACAAATCCCTGCCCGCGAACCGCCGGCTAGAACTTTTTAATCCGGTTTTAAATTATGTAAAACGCACCCAGACATATATGGTGCTTGATGATGCCGGCAGTGAAGGGGATTTCACCCGGCACCCCTATACCCTGAAATTCCAGCCAAAATCCGTATTATGCCTGCCGGTGGTGCGGCATTCACAGATGGTGGCCCTGTTATATCTTGAAAACAATATCACCCCGGCGGTGTTCACGCCTGAAAGGATTAAAGTATTGAGCCTGCTGGCTTCCCAGGCAGCCATTTCTCTGGAAAATTCCCGCCTTTATGAAAATGTCATCCAAAATGAAAAAGAGCTTCGTAAAATTTCCGAACAGCGTGAAGAAGAATCACTGCGATACCAGGATCAGCTCAGATCTCTCTCCTCAGAGCTGTCCCTGATCGAGGAACGAGAACGCAGAAGAATTGCCAGTGACCTGCATGACCGCATCGGACATGCGCTGGCAAATGCCTCCATGAAACTCCGCCAGCTCAAGGACACCGTATCAACGTCACGGGCGTCAAATCATATAGATGAAATTCATTCGCTGATTGACCAGTCCATTGCCGACACCCAGACCTTGACTTTTGAGTTGAGCCCACCCATACTGTATGATCTGGGACTCGAAGCAGCGCTTGACTGGCTGACCGAACAAACGCAAAAGCAGCATGACATCAAAGTGACATTTATTGACGATGACACGCATAAAACAATTGATGAAAGCTTGCGCATCCTCCTGTTCCAGGCCATCCGGGAATTGCTGCATAATGTGGTCAAACATGCCCGGGCAACTCAGGTCAGTGTCTCCATATCAAAAGAAAATGATTTTGTCCGCATTGTAATTTGCGACAACGGGGTCGGTTTTGAAGCGACCAGAAAAGAAAAAGATGTCAAAAAAGGGGGCTTTGGCATTTTTTCAATCCAGGAACGCTTAAAGCACCAGGGAGGTCGCATGGAAATAACATCCGACCCGGATATCGGTTCCAGCGTTATCCTGATATCCCCTATGACGGCAAAACACGCGAATCAAATTAACTAGTGGTTGAACGGAAAGTCTCAAAATTGCACTTTTTCTGTCATTGCGAGGGAGGTACGACCGAAGCAATCTCCTTATCGACAGGGGATTACTTTGTCGTTCGTTCCTCACTCCGCGTAATGACAACCAGGATTTAGAGGTTTTCGGTCAGGCTCTAACTAAACGATTAATAAGTTGAACCATCTGAAGAGGATAACCCATATGGATATAAAAATTCTGCTGGCAGATGACCACAAAATTACACGAGACGGATTAAAAGCGCTGCTGGAAAGCCAGAAGAACATGATCGTTATCGGTGAAGCAGAAAATGGACGCCAGGCGGTTCGCCTGGCGTCAGACCTTGTTCCAGATGTTGTTGTAATGGATATCAATATGCCGGAATTAAACGGAATAGAGGCAACCCGGCAGATAGTCGCGGAGTTACCGAACACAAAAATCATTGCGCTTTCCATGTATTCCGACAAACGGTATGTCGTCGGCATGTTAAAAGCCGGAGTGTCCGGCTATTTGCTAAAAAACTGCGCATTTGATGAGCTGGTTTCAGCCATTACCGCAGTGGTTGCCAATCAGAACTACATGAGCCCAAAAATCGCGGACACGGTCATGAAAGATTATGCTAATATACTGGAAACCAACGATTCCTCCCCGGCCGCCCTGCTGACCGCCAGAGAAAGAGAAGTCTTGCAGTTAATCGCGGAAGGGATGAAAACAAAAGACATTGCCACCCGAATTCACGTTAGTGTCAAGACCGTTGAAACCCACCGGCAACAGATTATGCGAAAATTAAATGCAAAAAGTGTTGCGGAGCTGACCAAGATTGCCCTCAGGGAAGGCATCACCTCGTTGGATACATAGGGCTCGTTTAAAATACGAAAATTCATTCCCACGAAGGACCGTGGCAACGAGAATAACCATCAAGC
>JAGGYV010000196.1 GCA_021162325.1 Desulfobacteraceae bacterium
AATAATATATTTATCCCTGAGTTTATTTAAAACAATGGCTTCTTGTTTGGCGCCGACTTGTTTCTCAAGATATTTCAGCAGCCAGTAACGATTGCGCCGCATCTGCACTTGGCCGGCATTCATTAACGGTGTCTTAAGGCCCTGCAGCATTTTTTCTATCTCGTCGGCTGAATAGGGTTCTTCCATATCAAAACAGGCGCGAATCTGACGCTGGGTGACCAGGTCAAAATACTTACGAATAGGTGATGTGGCAGTCACATACTTGTCCAGCCCCAACCCGGAATGCGGTTCCGGATGCGGAGAAATAATCACCCGGTTAAGCATCCGCCGCTGCATCCAGTTCTGAAAAAGAGTGGATTCCTTTTTCTGGCTGTAAAGCCTGGCTTTGGGTTCAGGCTGCCCCCGAAAAATGGCCGGCATGTTATGATCTGCCAGAAATCTCGCCATCAGCCAGTTGGCCATAATCATCATTTCAGAAATAAACATCCGCCCGGGACTTTCCCGGTCCAGTTTCCTGAGACTGACATCACCATTGTCAAATACCCGGAGGCTGGTTTCCGGAATCGTTATCTGAACCGCCCCCTGAGACAGCCGTTTTCGTCTAAAATTACAGGCAATTTCATTGAGCGCCCAGATGGATTCATCCGTATCCACCATCAAGTCCACATCATTATATGTCAGTTGCTGGCCTACCTTAATAATAGAGGGAACCACTTCAAATTCAAATAACTCGGCAAAGCGGCTGACTTTAAAAAATGTACTGATCGCAGGCCGGACTTCACCAGCCTTCAGGCTGCAAATATTTTCAGATAACTGCGGCGGCATCATCGGAATCTTCAAATCCGGCATATAAATAGACGTACCGCGGCGGATAACGTCCCTGTCAATAGCATCGCCTTTGGCGACATATTCACAAACGTCTGCAATATGCACCCCGATACGGTAGTGGCCGTCTTCCGCCTCAATGCTGATGGCATCGTCAAGATCAAGCGTCCCCGGCCCGTCAATGGTCATCAGCGAAAGTGATGTCAAATTCCTCCGCTTGGGCGCTAAAAAATTTAAATCAACATCATCCGGTATGGCGTCGACTTTTTTTAAAGCAGCATCTGAAAAAATCATTGGTATGCCATACCGTTTGAGATCAACATTATGATTGGAATCCCAGGCACCGATTTTCACCATGGCATCAAATATTTTTTCAGCACTATCAACGCCGGCCTTAGAAACGATAGCACGCCCGACAACACGATGCGGGCTTTCTTTTCCCAGCAGATAATATGATTTCAGGATTTCAATCAGGGACGATTTCGCTTCCGTCGGATCAGTTTCAATACCATCCATCACTTTTTTTAACCAGACGCCGCCCTCTTCAATTAACTGATTTCTGAGTTCTTTTTCTTTTTCCCGATTGATATTCTTTTCAACTTCGGCCTCTGAATGGGGAAAGAATGAGTCTTGATTAAATTTAAAATATATCCTGTTCGCAAAACACGCCCGGATCACTGCGGCCTCATGGTCCCCATTCGCATTATTGGGAAAGCACAACGCCGTCATCGTGGCAAGATCCACCCATTCCCCCATAGGGGACAGGACTTCCCACAATTCCCTGATATCAATAATTTCACTCAGAGATTTCCGACGAACCGCAGTTTCCTTTATGGTTGCGATGAGCTTATCCCGTCCGCCATTCATTTTTAAATGAATGCGAGAGATATGCGACAAACGACCGACCTTCTGACTCACTTCGCGGTTGTTCTCATTTAAAAGACGTACCCGCGGGTCATTATATTCGACAACCACCGCGCAAAAGATTTGCTGCTGGTCTATATATTCAACAATTGTTCCATGTTTCATAGTTTGATTGATTAGCAAGCAGGTAGAGCAATGTCAATGGACCGGATCAATAAATCACCGACAGGAAAGCTGATAAGAAAAAAAATATTAAAATACAAATAATTATACCCAATTGAGAGCGCCACAAAAAAATAAATCATTATCTGCGTTTTACGATAAACGTTTTGATTCGATTGCCATCCATCTTTTTGATGGTGATCAGATATCGGTCAATAACGATTTGTTCGGTTTCCTTGGGAATTTTGCCTGTCTGGCCCAGAACATAGCCGGAAAACGTTTCATATTCGATGGATTCGGGAATATCCATATGAATCGCCTGGTTAACCGTTTCAATGTCTGCCGCCCCTAAGACCAGCCACTCTTTGTTCCTGAGCTGAACCACCGGCTGCTGGACAATGTCTGTTTCATCCACAATATCACCAACAATGGCCTCCAATACATCCTCAAGGGTCACGATACCCGTCACCTCACCATATTCATTGACAACAATTGAAGCATGGTCTTTACGACTTTTGAACTGATTCAGCAGCTGATCTAATTTTTTATTTTCCGGCACAAAATATGGCTCCCGCATAATTTCCTCCAAAACCAGAACCCCGCATTCGTTTGCCTGTTGACGGAATAAATCCTTGATATTCACCATCCCGACAATATGATCAATATCTCCGTCAATCACGGGAATTCGGGTAAATCCGGACTCAATTATTTTTTCAAGCTGGGGTTTTTCGGATTTGTCGATCACAAACATATCCGCGCTGGGGGTCATAATGTGGGACACACCGATATCATCAAGCTTGACAATATTATTAATCAGTTCCTTTTCATCAGGATTAATCTGTCCTTCATCGTGAACCACTTCCACAAAAGACATCAATTCTTCCTCGGTCACACGCGGGGCGGATTTAACGCGGCCGGTGAGCATGGGAATAAAATTTAGAAATTTAATCACCGGATAAAACACATAAGACAGCCAGTAGATAGGAAAAATAACCGCTTTTGCGATCATAATATTGTTCCGGGTCGCCACCGACTTGGGAATAATTTCTCCAAAAATCAGAATCAGAAAAGTCATAATCCCAGTAGCAATACCGACTGCCATTCCGCTGGTATGCATGTCCGGTGTTTTTGAAAAATAATTTAAAGAAATTGCGGTGGCCAGCGCAGACGCCCCAATGTTAACCAGGTTATTACCGATTAAAATAGTCGTGAGCAGCTTATGCGGGTCTTCCTTCATTTTTAAAATCAGCTGATTGGCTTTTCCCGGTTCTTTTGCAAGAAATTTTGCCTTTGCCTGGCCAATGGAAAAAAGCGCGGTTTCGGACGACGAAAAAAATCCGGACAAAACCAACAAAACCAATAAGACGATTAAGTCTCCTGTCATTAATACTGCTCCTGTTATAATATGTTAAGATATCTCCGACAAAATACCTGCCGGCTTTCTATTAAGGATTTGACATCTTTTGAATTTATAATCTATTTGTATAAAAAATTCAATTAAGGCAATACTTTTTTATTTAACATTACTATCTAAAAAAATATCTAATGAAATCATTCCGATTAATCCAGCCATATTTTTATCAACGCCGACGCCTCATTATTGCCGGTATCATCTGCCTGATGGGGGTGGATACCCTCCAGTTATTCATTCCGCGAATAATTAAATGGGCGGTGGATGATCTAACATCATTTAAAATTGATGTCAGACAGTTATCCATTTATGCCGGAGAAATTATCTGTATTGCGGTTGCGATGGGAATACTTCGCTTTATCTGGCGGCGATTGCTCATCGGCACCTCAAGAGTCATTGAAAAAGAACTTCGCAATAAATTATTTTTCCACATCCAGACATTGTCTGCCGGTTATTTTGATCAGACAAAAACCGGGGATCTGATGGCGCATGCCACCAATGACATTAATAATATCCGGATGGCTGTGGGCATGGGAATGGTTGCCTTAACCGATGCCGTCTTTCTGGGAAGTGCGGCCATCTGTTTTATGGCATATATCAATGTCAAACTGACCCTTTTTGCCTTGATTCCCATGCCGGTGATCGTATGGGTCACCCGAAGTTTTGGAAAAAAAATGCACCGCAGATACACGACCGTTCAGGCAACGTTTTCCGAACTAACCGAATCGATTCGGGAAAGTTTTTCAGGTATCCGGATTGTAAAAGCGTTTAATCGTGAGAAGAATGAGGCCGACCGGGTGGCCGCTGTTTCTGAAAAATATATCGCAGAGAACCTCAAACTGGTTAAAATCACGGGAACGTTTTTCCCTATGATGATCCTTTTTACAAATATAAGTTTAACGATTGTCATATTCCTCGGCGGCCGGCAAACCATTACAACAATCATTACCCCCGGCGATTTTGTCGCGTTTATCAGTTACCTGAACCTGCTGACATGGCCCATGATGGCCATGGGCTGGGTGACCAATCTGATACAGAGGGGATCTGCTTCCATTGATCGAGTCAACAAAATATTAGACACCCAGCCGGAAATAATTGAACACCGGAAAATAATAAAAACGGATGCTGCCGAAACAAAACAAATCGCGGGAGAGATTCAATTTGACAACGTTGGATTTTCCTACAAATCATCAAATGCACCCGTTTTATCAAATATTAATTTTAATATTGCCCCCGGTTCAGTGCTCGGCATTGTCGGCCCCCAGGGAAGCGGCAAAACATCCTTATTGCAGCTGATTCCCAGAATTTATGATATTTCATCCGGGCGTATTATGATTGACAATCAGGATATAAAAAAATTTAAACTCAGTGATCTGAGAAAAAATATCGGTTTTGTTTCCCAGGAACCCTTTTTATTCTCAGGATCCATCCGGGATAATATTACTTTCGGAGAGCCGGTTGCTGAAGAAAAAATTATCCAGGCAACAAAAGCCGCCGCCATGTATAAGACGATTACCGGGTTTGCAGACGGGTTTGAAACCATTATCGGCGAAAAAGGCGTGATTCTTTCCGGCGGACAAAAACAACGGATTGTGCTGGCCCGCGCGTTAATTCATAATCCACCGATTCTGCTGCTGGATGATCCCATCGGCCAGGTGGATACCCAAACGGCTGCTGCGATTATCCGCACCATTCAGTCGTTATCACGGGATAAAACAATCATTATTGTGTCTCACCGGCTTTCGGCTGTTTTGTTTGCAAAGCACATCATCGTGCTGGACACCGGGCGTATTTCTGAATCCGGCTCCCATGAAGCGCTTGTCGAATCAAACAGCTATTATGGCAAATCATATGCTATCCAACGCGCTGAGCAAATGGAAAAGTAGAATGACCGCATCAAGCAAAAACATATTTGAAGAAAAAAAGCTCGGGCAATCCCAGGACTTCGGCCTGTTAAAAAAGCTCTACCCCTATGTGAAGCCCTACCGGATGATATTCACCTATACCTTCATCCTCATCCTGCTGATCACCGGGCTTGAACTGACCATACCCTATATCACAAAAGTTGTTATTGACCGGTATATTGTGCCTGAGAATTCCATCCAGCTGAAAAAAAAATCGCAGACACGTTTTCTTCGCTGTGATCTTTCCGATCCGGAAATTACCCGAATCGTCGCTGCCTATCCGGCTCTTTTCCAGGTAGACAAAGACACCGCCATCATTTCTTATAAACACTTAGATGACCTGCCGAAAACCACCCTTGTTCACTTACGTAAAGATGATTTAACCGGTGTTTCTTATGCGGCTGCCGCTCTTTTTATCATTGTGATCATCAGTTTTTTTCTTAATTTTATCAAAGTGATACTCATGGAGGTGGCCGGTCAAAAGATGATGCATGACCTGAGAATAAAACTATTTTCTCATATCCAGGGCCTGTCGATTCATTTTTTTACGAAAAACCCGGTGGGACGCCTGGTGACCCGTGTGACCAATGACACCCAAAACATGCACGAAATGTTCACATCCGTTCTGATCTTTGTTGTAAAAGATATTTTTATGTTAATCGGCATCACGATTGTCCTGTTTTCAATTGACTGGCAGTTATCAATAGTTGTTTATACGGTTTTTCCCTTTGTTTTTTATGCGGCATATAAATTTTCCAGATCCGCCCGTCACGCGTTTCGAACCCTTCGCATCAAAGTGGCGGAAATAAATTCCAAATTTTCAGAAACCATCGGAGGCATGCAGGTGATCCAGCTGTTTGCCCAGGAACACGCCAACTATAAAAAATTTGAAAAAATAAACAATGCGCATTTTCAGGCCGGCATGCAGCAGATCACGGTTTTCGCATTATTTATGCCGTTAATTGAAATGATGGGGTCCGTGGCACTGGCCATTGTTATTTTTTACGGAGGGGAAAGTATTATCGCCCAGCGGATTTCACTGGGAACGCTGGTAATATTCATTTCCTATATTAAAATGTTTTTCCGGCCGATCAGAGATATTGCTGAAAAATACAATATTACACTCAATGCGTTGTCTTCGGCCGAAAGAATGTTTTTAATCCTGGAAGACCACGACATGCTCCCGGAAGCCGGTGAAGAAAAACTGACTCAGCTGCCAGCCAGAATAAACTCTCTTGGTTTCAATCATGTTTCTTTTTCATATATTAAAGGAGAGATTGTATTAAATAATGTTTCTTTTAATATCCGGTCCGGCGAAACAATTGCCATTGTCGGCCCGACGGGCGCGGGAAAAACGTCTATCGTCAACCTGATCACCCGCTTCTATGATCCGGACGCCGGCGCCATCATGATTAATGGAATAGATATCAAACGGTTTAGGATTTCTGACTTAAGATCTAAAGTGGCCGTTGTCACACAGGATCCGTATATATTCTCAGGCAGTATCAGAAACAATATTTTCACCCAAACAGGCCCTGTCCATGACCGAAAAATAAATGACATCAATTATATTAATGACATTTTGGAAGCGTCCTATTGTAAACGTTTTATCGATAACCTGCCCCACGGAATTGACACGGAAATGACCGAAAGCGGATCGTCGCTGTCAAGCGGTGAACGCCAGTTAATCTCCATTGCCCGGGCGCTGGCCCATGATCCGGACCTGATTATTTTTGATGAAGCCACATCATATGTCGATTCGGAAACAGAGAAAAAAATTTCAGAAGCCCTGTCCAATTTGATGAAAAACAGGACCGCCATCGTCATTGCCCACCGCTTGAGCACTGCCCGAAATGCCGACCGGATCATGGTAATTCACAGCGGCAAAATTATTGAAACCGGAACTCATGAAAAACTGCTGAAACAAAAAGGATTTTATCACCGGTTAAACCATATGCAGGGATAATCCAAAAATTCATTTTTTTACCATTTGCCGATTTTCGCATCCGACATGAGCATAAACACATATTGCTCTTGTCAAACTAAATATTACATGATAAAAGAAAAATTTTAAAATATAAACACGCAACTATTCAATAATATTGCGACTTAATACATTAACATTAAAGAAGAAGGAGATGAAGAAAAATGGCTTTTGATGCAGTAAACATGCAAGATTGGCAAATTTCCGACGAAGCAGAAAAAAATATGCCCACCCCTGATCAGTGGAGAGAAAAACTGGGCCTCGAAGCCCAGGAGATGCTGCCCATGGGACGACTTTCAAAAATTGATTTTCTCAAGGTAATTGATCGACTCAAAGATGAACCGGACGGAAAATACATTGAAGTCACCGCAATTACCCCGACGCCCCTGGGTGAAGGAAAAAGCACCACATCCGTCGGCCTGATGGAAGGCCTCGGCATGCGCGGCAAAAACGTTGGTGGTGCCCTTCGTCAGCCTTCCGGCGGACCAACCATGAACGTTAAAGGAACGGCCGCCGGCGGCGGAAACTCCCTGCTGATCCCTATGACCGAGTTCTCCTTAGGGTTGACCGGTGATATTAATGACATTATGAACGCCCATAACCTGGGCATGGTGGCAATGACCGCCCGTATGCAGCATGAAAGAAACTACAATGATGAGCAGCTTGCCCGTTTGACCGGCATGCGCCGTCTTGACATTGATCCCACCCGCGTGGAAATGGGATGGATCATCGACTTCTGTGCTCAGGCATTAAGAAACATCGTAATCGGTATGGGCGGTCGGTTTGACGGTTTTACCATGCAGTCCAAATTCGGCATTGCCGTCGGTTCCGAACTGATGGCCATCCTGGCAGTCGCCACCGACCTGGCGGACTTAAAAGACCGTATCAACAAAATTACCGTCGCATTCGACAAGAGCGGTAAACCGGTTACCTGTGCCGATCTGGAAGTTGGTAATGCAATGGCCGCTTTCATGAGAAACACCATCAACCCGACCCTGATGTGCACTGCAGAATATCAGCCCTGCTTTGTTCACGCCGGTCCTTTTGCCAACATCGCTGTCGGCCAGAGCTCCATTATTGCTGA
Organism: Desulfobacteraceae bacterium; assembly: GCA_021162325.1. Lineage (GTDB taxonomy): Bacteria > Desulfobacterota > Desulfobacteria > Desulfobacterales > Desulfosalsimonadaceae > SURF-3. Next base: position 8,235 of record JAGGYV010000196.1, read on the forward strand.
CCGTGTGGGTCTGAAACTGTTTGACTACCACGTCACCGAATCCGGTTTTGCTGCTGACATCGGCTTTGAAAAATTCTGGAATGTAAAATGCCGCTTCTCCGGCCTGAAACCCCACGTTTCTGTTCTGACCACCACTGTCCGTGCGCTTAAAATGCACGGCGGCGGACCCAAGGTCGTTGCCGGAAAAGCTTTGGACGACGCATACACC